>JAEUHE010000235.1 GCA_016793885.1 Verrucomicrobiales bacterium | reverse complement strand
TGCGAACCCTGTGGGGCTTCAGGTGATCCCAAGCGCAACCCGCGATGGGGTTGTGAGAAAACCACGACTAACCCAGGGTAGGCGCTCCTGCGTCGCGCCAACCCTGGGCTTTGAGGCGGAATCCCTTTGGGATTCTAACATCTGGTCGAAGAACTTGTGGGTAATACTCAGAGACCTCTACCGCTTTGGTCCCCTCAGCGGAGCTGGGATCCCCCTCCGGGGGTGCCTGAAAAGCTGTAGAGGGCGACAGCACTCCATACGTTTCGCGACGCGATTGCCGCTTTTCGTTTACCTCCAAGCGGCCCCACTAGGAAACTCGAACTCGACCAGGGATCCAGCGCGCATTTCCGTGCTGTAGCCGGGCCGCGACGGCGGCAGATAAGCGCCACGACGCATCGTCACCGGATCCACAAAGTGTTGATGCAAATGATCGACATACTCGATCACTCGATTCTCTACGGATCCACTGATCGCGATGTAGTCGCAGAGGCTCAGGTGCTGGACGTGTTCGCAGAGGCCGACGCCGCCGGCATGCGGACAAACCGGAATCTTGAACTTCGCCGCCAAGAGCATCACCGCAAGCACCTCGTTGATGCCGCCCAAACGGCAAGCATCAATCTGGCAGAACCGAATCGCCCCCGCCTGCATCAGCTGTTTGAAGATCACTCGATTCTGACAGTGCTCGCCCGTGGCGACCCCGATCGGCGCCACCGCCTTGGCAATCGCCGCGTGGCCCAACACATCATCCGGGCTGGTCGGCTCCTCAATCCACCACGGTTGAAATCGGGCCAACTCAGCCATCCAGGCAATGGCCTGTGGCACATCCCAGACTTGATTCGCATCCACCATCAGGCGGCGATCCCAGCCGATCTCCTGACGAATGATTTCGCAGCGACGGATGTCATCTGCCAAGTCACGTCCCACCTTGATCTTGAAATGCGTCCATCCCCCAGCAATCGCCTCCCGGCACAGACCCCGTAACTTTTCGTCCGAGTAACCCAGCCAGCCCGCCGACGTCGTGTAAGCCGGATACCCCTCCTGGTGCATGCGCTGCTCGCGCTCGGCCTTGGAAGGAGCCAACTTCGCCAGGCTCCGGATGGCCTCCTCCGGCGTCAGCACGTCGGTCACATACCGAAAGTCGACGCAGGCCACCAACTGTTCCGGAGTCAGGTCCACCAAAAGCTTCCAGACCGGCTTGCCCTCCACCTTGGCCCACAGATCCCACACGGCGTTCACCACGGCGGCTGTGGCCAGATGGATGGCACCCTTCTCTGGACCAATCCAACGAAGCTGGCTGTCGCCGGTAATGTAACGCCAGAAGCCCGCCATATCGCGGGTGAAGCTTTCCAGGGTTCGGCCTCTCAGCATCGGGGACAAGGCCTGAATGGCGCTGACCACGATCTCGTTCCCGCGCCCGATGGTGAACGCGAGCCCATGGCCGGCGAGACCGGCCGGATGGTCGGTCTTGAGAATCACGTAGGCGGCGGAGTAATCCGGGTCCGGATTCATCGCGTCCGACCCATCCAGCTGACGGGAGGTGGGGAAGCGGATATCCCTCACCTCGATCTCAGTAATCAGCGTCGCCATGGGAACACCGTGGGATCAGCTCAGCATCTCGAAGGCGAATCCCTTAAGGTACTCAGTCTCCGGGATCGAAGGAACAATCGGATGGTCCGGCGATTGGGAGTAAGTGGCGACCCGTCGCAACACTTTGTGAGCGTCATAGGCCGCGGCCAGAATGACGTCCTGAAACAGGGTAGCGTCGACGTGATGCGAGCAGCAGAAAGTGGCCAGGGTCCCGCCGGGCTTGAGCAGTTTCATGGCCCGAAGGTGAATTTCCTTATACCCCCGCAGCGCATCGGGAACCGAGGCGCGATTGCGGGTGAAGCTCGGGGGATCCAGAACGATCAGATCCCAGTCGGGCACCAGCGGGGCTTCCGCCGAGTGAGCCGTCTTGGCTTTGAGCCAATCGAAGACATTGGCGGCCTCGAAGCTGCAGCGGTCAGCCACGCCATTCGCGGTAGCGTTTCCAGCCGCGGCTTTGACGGCATCTTCGCTTTGGTCGATGCCAACCGTTTGTTTGGCTCCGGCTTTGGCGGCATGAATCGCGAATCCGCCCAGGAAGCTGAAGCAGTCGAGCACGCGTCCGCCGCGAGCCAAGGCCGAAACCGCCTGATAGTTGGCTTGTTGATCCAGATACAAGCCCGTCTTGTGCCCAGTCTTCAGATTGATGTTAAACGGCAAGCCGTTCAGACGAATCTGGATCTCCTCCACAGGATCGCCGAATAAAACCCCATTCGCATCCTCGAGACCTTCGAACTTTCGCGAAGCCATCTCATTCCGTTCCAGAATAGAGCGCGGTTTGAACAGCTCACGCAACGCGCGAAGGATGGATGGCTTGCTTCGCTCCATCCCGAGGGAGGAGGTTTGGACCACCAGCACGTCCTCATACTTGTCCACGATGAGCCCGCTCAGCTGATCGCTCTCCGCGTTGACCACCCGGAAGGAGGTCGCCTTCGGCATATGCCTTTGGCGAACGGCCAAGGCCGCCCGGATGCGCTGGATGAAGAACTTGTCGTTAATCTCTTCACGCTGGTTGGAGATCACCCGCACCCGGATCCGGGAAAGGGAATTGAAGAAACCGGTGCCCAGGAAGCGCTGGCGATGATCCTTTACCTGAACAACGTCGCCATCCTTCGCGGGACGAGTGATCCGGAGGATCGACGTTTCATAGATCCAGGGATGACCTGCGAGCACGCGGTCCGCTTCCCCGGGTTTCAACAACACTGTCGGCAAAGAATCCATAATAGTTTAAACCGCAGAACAAGAAAGCCCGTGGGCTTCCGCCACCGCTTTGTGGGTCACCTGCCCATTCATCACGTTGATCCCACCCTTCAACGCCGGTTGGCGCTGGCAGGCTTCGGTCAATCCGTGGTCGGCCAGGAGCTCCACAAAACGATGGGTCACATTGGTCAGCGCCTGCGTGGCAGTCCGGGCATAAGCCCCGGGCATGTTTGCCACACAATAGTGCATGACCCCTTCCTCAACATAAGTCGGGTTGTGATGCGTGGTTGGCCGCGATGTCACGGCACATCCACCCTGGTCGATGGCAATGTCCACAAAGACACTGCCCGGCCGCATCCGTCGCAGCATCTCGCGGGAAATCAGCTTAGGCGCCTTGGCGCCAGGAACCAACACGGCTCCGATCAGCAGATCCACCGCCGGAAGCAACTCCAGCAAATGAGCCTCGCTCGAATACAGAGTGTGCGCGGTATGGAGAGTGATGTCCAGAAACCTCATTCTCTCGACATCGACCTCCAGGATCGTGACGTCCGCCCCCAATCCTGTGGCCATGCGAGCCGCGTTGATCCCAGAGACTCCGCCACCTAACACCACCACCTTCCCGGGAAGCACTCCCGGGACCCCACCCAGCAGCACCCCGCTCCCGCCGTTGTGCTTGGCCAAGTAGTAACCGCCGACCAAAACCGACATGCGCCCTGCGATCTCACTCATCGGTTCCAACAGGGGCAAACGTCGATTCACCTCAATCGTCTCGTAGGCGATGGCCGTGACTCCGGACTGCATCAGGGCTTCGGTGAGCGGCTTACTGGCGGCCAAATGCAGATAGGTGAAAAGCAGTTGCCCCCGACGGAGCATCGGCAGCTCGCTCGCTTGGGGCTCCTTGACCTTTACGATCAAGTCGGCCGTCTCAAAGACCTTCTGAGCCGACTCGACCACGGAGGCGCCGGCCTGGCGATAGTCCTCGTCCGGGTAACCGGCACCGATGCCGGCGCCGGCCTGAACGATGACCTGGTGTCCACGACGGATCAGCAAGTAGGCGGCCGATGGCAGCATGGCCACCCGATACTCGTGATCCTTGATCTCCTTGGGAATCCCGATGATCATAATGCGTGGGGCGGTAGGGCCAGCCGAGTTTACTTCGCCGCCGCCTTCGCGGGAGCCACCGGAGGCTTCCGGGGCGTCTTGGGATCGAGATTCTGCATCAGATCGTCCTCGGTCACGGACGATTCCACTCCGCCTTCAGGAACTTCCACCCGGCTGATCCACAGCAGCGCGTTCAGAACCACCCGACGATAATTGTCATCGCCCCAGTTCAGATGTCGGTGGCCGCCGGTAAATCCGAATCCTCGGCCGCCATCGGCTCGCTGCATGGCCCACATCATGACTTCGTCCCGACCGGATGCCGCCTTGATATGCTCGTACGGCCCGGGAGGATAAACATACGGGCCGCCGCGGACTTTGTCGGAAGGCTTGGCCACCAAGATCGGAGTCACGCCCTTCATGTCCGGCCGCCAGCGCATGTTGAAATACCATTCATCCGTGACGGCAAACGCCTTCACCCCGCGGGTAATGGAATGATGGGGAAAGGAGGTGTATTCAGGCTTCCACATCGGGTTCACCGAATAGAGGTGTTCGTAGTAGCCACCGATCCACTCGTGAAACAAGGCTCCGCCGTTTGTGGCCGGAACCTCCACCCCATAATGAGCAAACGCCAGCCCTGCCCCTCGTTGAACGAGCTTTTTGAGCAGCTCCGGATGATTGCCCTGGATGGCAGGATGTCCACCGCCTCCATCCGCATAGATCATCACAGCATCGGCCCGGTCCAACACGGCCGGATCGTTCACCCATCCGTTGGTATGAACTTCCACATGCAATCCTGGAACCTTGGCCAGGCACTTCTGCAGCAGCAGCGAGCCCGCCCGGAACTCGTGATCCAAGGGTCCATGGCTGGGTTTGCCGGCAATCAGCACCAGGTTGCGATCGGCTGCGACGGAACCGATCACCCCCAGGAGGAGCAGGACGGAAACTCCGCCCACGAGAGTCAGACGTGACATAAGATTGAGGAGGAGGGAACGATGTCTTGGTAATCTCAGTGGAGCGGACGGAGACGCACGTTTTTCAACTCGACCGTCATGGCCGGGCCCGCGTGCAACTGGAAGGCGAGAACGCCGGACTTGGCGGCATGAGTGGCTTGCTCATCCGTCACATCCGCCGAGACGCGACCATTGATGATGTGCATCAGGCGGTTTCCCTTGGCGATGATAATGTAGTCATTCCAATCGTTGGCTTTGATCCCAGCCTGGATCTCCTCAGTCTTTCCGACCGAGCCGATCACCTCCACCTTGGTCTTCTTGGGATCCTTCGGATCCGCTTTGACCAAAGTCACCTGTCCGCGCTGGGCCAGGATGCCACGACCGCGTTCTTCGTAGAGAATTCCCGAGTAGGTGGTGCCCGCCTCAAAATCTGCCTGATAGCCCCCGACGATGAACTTGTCGTGATCCGCGACCTTGCTGCGGTACTGGCAGCCGGAATTCGCCGACCCCTTCTCGCCATTGGTCACAATCTTGTAGGAGAAGCGCAGTTCAAAATCGTCCACCGTGCCATTCTTCCAAACCAGAAAGGTGTTATGCTTGATGGGATCTTCCGGCTTGGTCTGGCCGCGGATGACGCCATCCTGAACCGACCAGAGGCTGGGATGGCCGGCCCATCCGGACAAGTCCTTGCCGTTAAAAAGGTCCTGAAAACCCTCTTCATGATGGTCCGCACGCAATTCCGCACCCGCGAGGAGAAGACCGCAGCTGAGTGCGCCGAAAAACTGGGTTATATGTCGCATGTAAAAGGTTGTAGGCGGATGTCAGGCCCTTGGGAAGGATTTTGGCGTGGGGTTCCGGTAGATTTTTAGGCAGACCGAGGCCGCCTCCCGGGCTAATATCAGCGCGTGAATGTGAATGGGTTGAGCCGGACGGCATGAACAAGTGGCTGAAAGTAGCCTTGGCATTTCTGCTTTTCCCGCTTTGCGTGGGAGCCATCGGCTCGCTGGCGCGAGTTCTGATGATCTCGGGACAGTCAAAGCCCTTTTGGATTGCCGCCGCCGGAGGAGCGGCCTGTTGGTTCACCATCTATGCGCTGCTGCCCAAGCCGATGTGGGTGTATGTCTTCGGCCACGAACTCACGCATGCCCTGTGGACGTGGCTCTTCGGCGGCAAGGTCAAGAAGTTCAGGGTCTCAGCGCTCGGCGGCCATGTGGTCATCACCAAAAGCAATTTCCTGATCGCCCTAGCCCCTTATTTCTTCCCGCTCTACACGATCCTACTCGTGGGAATCTATGGGCTGGGAAACTGGATCTGGGGCTGGAAGGCCTACTCGGTCTGGTTCCACCTCCTGCTGGGAGTCACCTATGCATTCCACCTCTCGCTCACCTGGCACGCGCTCAAGACCGAACAGAGCGACATCACCACCCAAGGGTTCTTCTTCTCGGCCGTCGTCATCGTTCTGGGAAACCTCCTCGTGCTGCTGATCGGATTGCCCGTTCTCACCGGGGTGCCCATCTGGGATGCGGTGGTCTGGTGGCTGCGCGAGACCGGCCAATTCTATCAACGAATAGCCGCGTTCCTCGCCGTGGGGAGGGGTTAGTCTGACGTCGAGAACCCACGGGGTTCATAGAGATAAGCCGGGGCGTGGAGCGCAGGGACACCCCCGGTCTGTCGGGCCCCCTATTGAACAGCACCCTGAAAGGCGTGCCACCAGTCAGCTCTTGGACTGACGCACGGATCAGGTTCCTTGCGAAGGAGCGCCGCAGAGTCTCCTGAGTAGGTTAGCCAAGCCAGCCTTGTCCATACGGCGTTCTGCAATGGCGATCATCGCTTGATGGAGTTCCTCGGTTGCTGCTGGCACCGGAAACTCGGGCGGGACGGCAGCGCGCGTGAACTTCCTGCAAATGCTCAGTTGAAACGAAGGAATGGAGCTCCGGCTCAACCATCGTTCCGGTCCGCCGCGAAGTCTCAGATATCTACTGTCATGTTCGGAGGGGAAATCTCGCCCGCCTCGCGCTTAGACCCTGCTTTTTCGATTCAAAAGCGGCCGCTAAGCCCCAGTTTCGAAGCACAAAACCAGCTTATGCCTTCCGTGCGAACCAGTTGCTGCGGTCCGACCCCAGACCCCGCCAGATGATGACCTATACGACCAAAGTCGAATGGCGCAAATCCGTAAGAGAATCCATTCTGGCAACACTCCGCGACGGATCGGATGCCTCGGTGGCCACCCGCGCGGACTCGGAAACTCCGAACAACGCAGGCAAATGAACGTTTCTCCTGTCAATCAAATCATCGGCAACGTGTGCGTCGCTCTGGCCGCGCTCGTTTTCCTACTGCCGTTGCAACGACTGCTCTGGGACTACGCGGACAAGCACTTGAACGACGATCGCTGGGTGACACCGGTCCTGTTCAGCTTGATTCCGCTGTGGCTACTGTTGATGGTCGCGCTGCTCTGCATGACCGCCAGCGGCGGATTCGACGGGTTGCGCCTCGGCCGGCCCGCGCTCTACACGTTGACCGTCGGCGCGAGTGTCGCGCTGGCGGTCGCTACCTTCGTGTTCATCGCCCTGTATATGCGGCCCGGATTCACGCCGCGTGTGATCTACACTCCGGGGATATACCTCATCCCCTTCGCCACCGGATTCCTGGTGCTCCTGAGCCTCAATCAAAAACTGATACCAGGAGTTCCCATTCAATGGCTGCGATTGCCGTGGACCCTGTTCGCCGCCTTGAGCCTTGTCGTCTGTGTGGGGTTCGTCGGACATCGTCTCGTCCACACCGGCTTCGGTGTACGAGATCTCGTCCACCGAATCCTGACTGCTCGGGACACCACACCGGAGCATCTCGCCAAAATCTCCGCGCTCGATCCGCAAAGCGAGCAGGGATTCATGGAAATACTCGATCTGGCGGGAGTGTATCGCACCCGCCAGACGCGTGAGGCAGCCACCGCGCGGTTGCGCGAACTGCCGGACTTCGCGACCCGGCTGGCAACAGTCTTGGAGAGCATTGCTGGGAACTCCAACGCCATGGGATCCGCGCTGAATTTTCTCGAAGCCGCCACACTCACACCAGACGAGCAGAGGCGGCTTGCGCTCCCAACCCGCACCGCATTGGAGCGCTTCATCAGCGACATCCCGGCCCCGCAATTCAACTCTCGCGAGCGTCAGAAACAATTGTTGAAGTGGGGACGCAAAACCTTCCCCGTCATCATCGGCAAATTCACCGGTACCCACGTTGATTTTTCTCAGATCATGCCGTCGTTTGAACACGCTCTGCGTCCCGACGACACCCGCCGCTGACGAACCCCGCCGCTGAACCACAGAACGGATCACCCCGTTCCGGGATTACGACTGACACCCCTTGCTCGGCATCAATCCCGCCCGGAACAATCTCCCCAGCAGAGACTGAGACGATAGAACGTCGCAGTGCCGGCTGCCGCCTCGGGCAAGCGCAAGACCACCCGCCCACCCTCGCTCGCCGAGTGCTGAGCCACTGGTGTTGCAATGGATTCCAAGTCTCCTCCGCTCAGCACCACGTACTTCAGGTTCGCCAGCTGGGGCGGCAATGTCCCCTTGCCTTGCCACTCCACCTCCACCCCACCCTCGGGTGTCACCACGATCTCGATCTCCGGCGGCGTCACGTCGGGAACCGAAATCGCAGGCACGGCACCGGGGTCCTGGGGATCCGATCCTCCCAGGAACTCCTCCAGATCGGAAACCTGATCCTGATCGGAATCCTGAAAGGGATCCATGATCAGCCCGCCCAGGAACAGAAGTTCCCAGTCATCCGGCACCCCGTTTTGGTTGGCATCGCCTCCCACCGACTCAGGCAGCGACACCAGTGATGCCTGCAGCACCTCCACCTTGGTGCCCGCGCACGGGCCGCTGGCGGTGGTGGGATAGCCCTCCACCCGCACGCGGGTGCCGGGAAGGAGGACAAATCCATCCGGGAACAAAAACGCCTCCCCGCTTGAATCGAACAGATGCACCGGCCCGGAGGTGCCGTCGGTGGTGTCCAGCGTGGCGCACGGTCCAGTGAAGGAGTCATCGCGCACCCGGAGGATCCAATTTATCCGCTGCCTCGATGGGAGCAGCGCCAGTGCCTGAGCCACTCCCGCCTCTGCGGGCTCGAGCAGGCTGGGCAACCCGGGCACATCGGTCGCATATCCCCCCGGAAGCACACCCGACCAGATCCAGCTGCGGAGCGCGTCGAAGGGCAGCGGGTATCGCGTCGGATCGGCGTTGTGGGATTGGGCGCTGAGGAGATGGATCTGCTCGCACAAGGTGACCAGCGCTTGCAACTCGGGAGTGGGCGGCGACAACACCCGTGCGGCCAGGAGATCGTGGAACGCCATCATTTCCTCCACGCCGAAAGGCGCGGGAGGATTGGTAGTTTCGTTGAATCGTGCCCCACCCCTCCAGGTTTGCAGGGGAGGAACCCATCGCCCGGCCTCCGCAATCCGGAACGGAAAGAGTGTCAGGTTGCCCGCTTCACTGAGGCCCCGAGAGACGAGAGCGAGGGATATTCCGCGTTCGAACAGCCGGGCGACCAGTGCATCCCGGGCACCGAAGGATCTTTCGATCGGCTGGGGCTCCGCTGCCTTCACTGCGGCTTTCATGGCAGCGATCCAGGCCTGGGCCTCTGCGGCCAATCCGCCTCCGCTGGCACCGTACGCATAGTTCACCACAGGTTGTGCCGGGGGAGGAATTCGCATCAGTCCGATCAACTCGCGGCCGTGGATGGGATCCTCCGTCTCGCCACGCAGGGGAAAGTGGGGATCCGTGGCCATCACCAGGAAAGGCAGCCCGTCGTCGGGACGTACGTCCCCCAGCACCGCCGTCCCCCCTGGCTGGATCAAGCTGACACCAACCTCCCCCAAACCCACCTGATTCCCGTTCAGCCCCACCAAACGCACAGAGACACCGACCGCCGCCTGGGTAACGGAACCGCTCACCGGGTGAAACGGCAGTGGTGTCAGCCGGAACCGCATCCCCGCGTCCGACTGCGACGCCGGCCGTTGCGCGGGTATCGATCCGGCATTGGCTGGGTCCGTTCCCGCGATGATCTCCTCGATGTCGCTGAACGTATCCTGATCCGAGTCTCCCCCTGCGGCGGGGTCCAGATTCAGATGCTGCTCCACGAAATCCGGCACTCCATCGGCATCGGAATCCACCCGGCCTTCCGGAATCAGGAATTCGTAACTTGCTTCTTGAATGGCGGACTTCGCGTTGCCCAGAGCGGGTTTGGCGTAATAGTGAATCGTCGTCGCACTGAACAGGTGTAGTGGAGCGCCCGAATAGAGCTGCCAGGGGGCAGCCTGACTCAGCCGGTAGTACACCTGATGTCCAGGCTGCCCGGTCGTGAATCGAACCTGAACGCCGCTGCGATAGGTCCCGGAAGGCGGATGTATCGTCACGTCCGACACCGCATCACCCAGGGTCTGTGAAAAGGTGAAGAGGGAAAGGGCCTCATGGTATTGATTCACGAGCCCGAAATCTGCATCCGGATGGGCCGGCCCCACCGGGAAGACCGCGGGGTTATCTAGTCCCTGCGCGGATGTCCCGAACCTTTCGCGCAGCACCTGCACTTCCACCGGCATTCCGCCCAGCCCGAACTGGCTGGTCCAGTCCGGAACACGATGCGTGCGCAACAGTCCGGGGTTTGGATTCACGAACGGTTCGCGATCGAACTGGAACACGTTCCCGCCCAACATCGCCTGATTCAGTTTGGGCATGACACCCGATCCCACAAATTGGTACTGGCTGCCGGATCGACGATAGCGATGGAACTGGCTCGATCTTCCCTCGGTACCGGTGAACACCTGAAATCCACCATCCGAACGCGTCAGCATGCCGGTGATCAAATCGCCCTCCGGAATCTGCAAGGTTTGGGCGATACTCATGGTGTCCACGCCGTTGAACCGCAGCACCAGCGCCGTGCCCGGAAGCGTTCCGAACGCGAGAATGTCGGGCCGGCCCGGACCGGGGATGGTTCGCAGGCCGGCGATCGAACCGACCGAAGCCGTCAGGGTAGCAGGCAGAATGACAGTGCGCACCTCGGGCACAGGTAAATCCAATCGCCCGGCCCGCATGACCATCGACCCCAGGCCGTACCCGATGGCCATGACCTCGTTGGCGGGGCCGAAGGGCCCGCTGATATACCGCGTGGCTGGGGGCAGATTCGTCAACCGGGTCACCATCGCCGCCGCTCCACCACTGAGATCCCAAGCTCGAAGCTCCGTCTGGGATCCGAGGGCGAAAACAGCGGCGAGATAGCGCTTGTTATCCGGAGTGATGGCGATTCGGTTGAGTTGCCCGAGCGTCCCCGGAAACGGCTGGTTGAACACCGGGAGGGTCGGCGCCCCGGCGGGATTCCTCATGGCGGTCCAGGCCGAGTTCAAGCCCGGTCCGGGCCGACTGAGGATCAGGAAGTCGTCGAACGCCGTGTTTCCCGGACCGCCCACATCCATGGCCGCGACCGCATGCGCGGCTTCCCACGAGACATCGATCGTGCGCATTTCATCCCAGACCGGATCAGCGGGCGCCGCCACCCAATGAATCCGGTTTGCCAAGGGCCCGCCTAAACCCAGGGAATCACGCCCGAGCTGTGCCCATCGGCCGGCCGCAACGGACAAGACCGGGGACATGCCAGCGGATTGCTGCGTACCCCACTGAAGAGAGCCGTCCGCCAGCCCGATGGCAACAAACACGCCGCCGGACTCCTGATCCACCAAAGCGGCGTCTTCAATACCGTCGCCATTGAAGTCAGCCGTGAGCGACAGCTCGCGACCGGTGTCGAGGACAAACCCTGTCTGGGCTTGAAGCCGTCCACCACACACGGCCAGGCAGCCGCCGAGGATCAGAGCGCCCAGAGCCGCCAGCGACAGGGTTGAATGCTGACTCACACTTTTCCGGTTCATGGCACGGTGACAGGGTTGGTGTGGATCGATTCCACGGGCTCACGAGTGACCGGCGAAAACCTCACCAGCGAATATTGGTAGGCGGCGCCCTCGAGCACCGGCTGCGTATCGAGCAGGTAGATCCCGCGTGCGCGCACCGGATCGTTTTGGGGAGGCAGCTCGGGAAAAAGCCGGATGAACGGATCTCGAATCAGGGTGCTGCCCGCTTCGGCAGACGCACCGCTTTTCTCCCACGCGATCTTGTCGATCATCGGCGATACCTGAATCACATCGCCGGAAACCTCAGGATACACCTCATTGGGAACCTGCCATCGATAGAGCACCACACCGAGCAGCCGGTCGTTCGACGGAGACCGATACACATGGTCCAGGGGATCGGACTGTCCCTGATAACGATCCGGTTGACCGGGCGCGGGATCCGTGGTGAAGCCCATGTTGACCGTTCCGATGCGGACCGCAACCCCCTCCCAGGGATTGCTCAAGCTGAGCGAGGCAGGGATGAACCGGGCGAGGACTTGTGGAAACGTGCCCACCGACGGCGCAGGCAGGGCGCGGGCCGGCCACGGAACGTTCGGATCCGTGGTGCCGGGAACTTGCCAGATAAATCCCTCCGAATTGCTCAACGGCCCCAGTTCGCCGCTGGCACCCAGGGCACGCACCACGACCACCCATCGGTTCTCGAGAAAACACTTTGCCGGCACGGTAAACTGCGGTCCGGTACCAAACCCGGGGCCGATCCTCCTCGTGTGATAGCGTCGATAGAGCACCTGGGATGGCCTCGATGAAGAGGCGAAGAACGGAGAGGCCGGGGTCTCGTCGACGAATTCCAGATCGCTGGATAGATCCTGCGGGGGAGCTTCCGGCATTCCGCCTACCCACACCTCAAACCGTTCCACCCCGGGGGTGGCACAAGTCCATTTCAATTCCATGGAAGGATTCTCGGCGGTGCCCAAGGGCTGAATCTTCGACAACACCGGCGTCGGCAGCCCCTGCGTCCCCTCAGTCCGAACACACCCAATCGGCAGCAATGGACCGGCATTGCCGTGCTTGTCTAGGTATTGAATGAAGTAGCAAATCTCGCAGGCGTTCGCCGGGATCGCCTGATCCCGGACCGGCAGCACATCCCCCACCCCAAAGTCGCCTTCCCCCTGCTGGATCAGGTGCGTCAGCTCGTGTGCTGGTGACGCGGGACCCTGATCCACGCTGCGATACAGCCGCCATTCGGTGCAGTCGTCGGGGAAGAACAGATCCACCCACAAGGGATCCACCAGCCCGGAATCGTCCCCGTCCTCGGGAACCGGGTCGTGAACGCCGCACTCGATGGTCCGAGGTCCACGAATCACCGTGATGCCCGCCTCGAATCTCGCCCGCAGGCGCAGGCCAGGCGAGGCGGGCGCAGCCAGGTTCACCTGGGCTTCGGTGGTCTTCCCGTTATCAAGGGTGATGCGGCAGATCACCCGGGGCGTCGTGCCCAGCCCAAACTCCGACCACCGCCAGCGCACGGTCATGTCCACCGAATCCTCACCCGACCGGAACACACGCCGCCCGAGGTGACGGGCCGAACCTAGGGAGCCCGTGGGGAACCAGAGAAAATCCACATGCTTCACTTTGGAACTCGTTCGAATGCACTCGAGCCGGTAGTCATGCACGGACTGGTCGGGGAGCGGATCCGGTTCCGAGACCGCCGGGGCCTTGAACGTCAGCGTAGGCTGCACGCAGCGGATCCGGATGTTGCCACCTCCGCCCTTCGGCCCTTCAAACTCGCGGATCACCCCAAATGCCGGCGACGAATTGTGGGAAACATTCCCCCCGGGCGCACACGCGCCGTGATCGATGGCCCGCACCGTGTACCAAAAGGGCTTCCCCACTTGAAAGGCCTCGTTCGGTGACAACGGAGTGGTGTCGATGAACGAGTTCTCCTTCTGTCCTACGATGTGCGGAATGGGACCCACAATGCGTGCCGCGTTGGGAATGTCGGAGAAGTCCTGCATCTCCTGAAGGCTGGTCCACCGATGCACGTAATAGCCGGTGGTTCGCTCGGGAGCCTGGTCGATGTTTTGATCCCAGATGATCTTCAGCCTTCGCTCGCGCTTTCCAGTGCCAGGATCGTGCGCGTAAACGTTTTCAACCCGAACGTAGCGCGGCGGAAGCGGGGGCATCCGATCACAGATCCGAACCTTGCGCCCCTCCGACACCAGACCGTCGCGACCCAACACATCGCGTGCGGTAACGAAGTAGTAAAACTCCGCGCCGTTCTTGAAAGGCTCCTGGGGCGGACCCTCCTCGGGAACGGCACGATCGTTGGAATCGCTAAAGAAGTAGTTCGTCGGTCCAGCAGCCAGCGCCGCCACCTCCAAATCATCCAGTTGCTGGGATGCGAGCACCGGAGCCAGGTTCAGCCGGTAACCGTGCTGTCCGGCGTTGACGAGGCTGAGCAGTGTGGCCACGGACGGCGGCGCGACGTGGAATCCCTGCTGCTCGGCATGCGCGGCGTTGATCCGGTAGACGTTGAACCCGTAGTTCGCGAGCGAAAGCCGACGAAGCGCAGGGGGCGTCGACCACAGGATCTTCACGTTCAGATCACCCTTGGGGGAGACATCGATGGTTTCCATCGGCTTACCCGGAGGGGGAAGGACGAGCGGTTGCCCGGCGGTCACCGTCACCCGGCCCATCACGCCCTCGTCGGCTCCGGAGGCCGCGTCGTGAAGCCGAAGTTCGAAGGTACTGCGCGTGCCAATCGGCCCGGGAATCAGCTCCGCATGGGCCAGGCCCAGACAGAACGCCAGCCCCGCATGCTGGCGGCTAAGCAGCATCAGATTCTCGCAGTGGTTGGGGTTGTCCAGGCCGCCGCGGATCACGGCCGAAACCTTCACCCCGAGGGTGGGTGACGACTGGTCCACCAGGTCACCAAAGAGACCGTCGATGCGTTCCTCCAGGGACTGCCGGCTGTGGCCCAGGATGGCGGCGCGCTCAAGCAGAGCATCGATCACGATGGGATCAGTCTGGATGCCGGTGACCGCAAGTCGTTGATAATCCGCCGCTGCATCCGCCGCTCCGGTTTTGCGGTAGACTGCGATCCGACGGTCCTTGGTCGCGCCCAGCCTCCACTTGGAGGGCCACGTATGTGTCAGGTTATAGCCTCGGACCTGGACGTCTCCCTGGGTGCCGGTGGTGGGGCTACCCCAGACCACATAGCCCCAGTGCCTCCCCTGATTGTCCGTCACCGTCGTGCCGGTGGTGGAGATCATTTGGTCGAGGGACTGCTGAGCCGGCAGTTGCAGACTGAGCAACAGGAACAGAACCGAGCGTTGAAGAACGGACGTTTTCATTTTTCCAGTTTCCACTTGCCGCCCTTGTAAGTCGCCCCGATCTCCTTGGAGATCTCGAGGCAAAGGGGGCACCAACCGAGTGAACCGGTGAACTTTCCAATGGCCTTGAGCGTGAGTCCGTCGCGGACCTTGTCGAGCAACCCGCTCGCGTAACCGTCCTGACCCGCGCCCTCCAGGGGGTTGAAGAGCTTCATGGAAGCGACGCCGGTCAGTTCGCCCTTCACGTTCATAATGCAGAGCAGCTCGCCGCTGAGCCCGTATTTGACCTTGGCGAGGATCGTGGGTCCCTCGATGAAGAAGCCTCGCCCCATGCCCATGCCACCGGACAGTTTCAGCAGGCAGGACGACTTGATGAGGAGGATTTCGTTGAGAGGCACCCAGCCTTCAACGTAGAAGTACATCCCGGTGAAGGTCGTGGTGCCGAGCGCGTCCGCCGCCGCAGGGTCCCAAATTTCGATCGCACTGAGGGAACAGGCTTTGCCGAAGAAAATCCCGCCCGTGAACTCCCATCCACTCACCTCGAACCCGGCTCCTCCACTGAGATAATTCTCCCCCACCCCGAAGGCCACGGCACCCGAAAGCTGGGTCATCTTCACTTCATCAAACTCCATCTCCCCCACCAGCTGGAATCCCCCACCGAGCCCCTTGACGGCGAAGCCGCCTTCGTTCCCAAAGGTAAACTTCGTTTCGATCGAGGCCTTGAGTCCGTCCTTTTTCCAACTCAGAGGCACATCTTTGGCGCCCAGCACCACCTCCGTCGCGCCCACCAGATCTTCATTGCAAGTTCGCGTCCCCTCCGAATCCAGTTCGCGTATGCGCAGGTAGGCTCCAAAATCCACATCCTTCACGATTTTGAACTGAAACCGGCCGTCCAACCGCAGTTCCTTCAGCGAATCTCCGTTGATGTGCGCATATCCATCAACATCGGCGCTGAGCACCTTCTGCCCCGTCGCGCCCATCATTTCGGAGAAGCCATCCGCGGCTTCCGATGCCGACATCTTCACCAAGCCGCGGATGATCCGGTTGATCTCAGAGAAAACCGAGTCGAGGATCTCGCGGGAAGCCGCGTCATTATCATAGAGCCGCTCCTTGATCACCTGACGAACGTCCGCGGCCGCCGCACTGCCGAGCCATCGAGTCCGCACCTCCGTCCGCATCCGATCCCGAATCTCCTGGTCCGTGTAGTCATGAAACGGGGAATCACCGTCGCTCACAATGTCGTCCAGATACACCTGGATCGCGTTCCCCATGGAAAGCGCCATGGTATCCAGTTCAGGATTGGCAGCGTCGAGCACCTCCTTGATCTCGAGGCCCATGCCCCCGGGGCTCTGCAGGTTGCCCACATCCAACATGTGAGCCTGGATCTCGTCCAATACATCCGACAGCCGTTCGAGTCCCTGTTGAAGCTGTTCGAAGGTAGGTTCAGCCCTCTCGAGGAATGCGTCGATCCGCTCCGGAAGTGCGCTGGCGGAATGCTGAGGCGCCAGTTTCTCAATGATCTTCCCCACAACGTCGCCGATCTTGCCCCGTTTCTCGTCCACCTTTCCGATGAGTTCCGCAGCCTTGGTAATCCCTTTGTTCCCCTTGCCGACATAATCGCCAAGCTTCTGAATGATCCCCTGGTTCAGATCACCCCCGATCCCCTTTAACCCGGTCTTTAAATCTGGAACCAGTTGGGTGTTGATGTACCCCCCGAGATCTCCCTGCCACGCCAGCGGGTTGTTCGCATCAAACTCCCCAGCCAAGAAGTCATAGAAATCATCGAGACTGGGATCGATCGCGTCGGTAAACACTTGATCGAAGAATGTCTCCATACTGGAGTTCAGCAGCTCATCCATCCGGGTGTACCCTTCGGCGATCTCCTCGGTGAACTGCTGGCCGGTGGCCTCCGCCAGGGCATCGCTGATGCCGGTGCGCTGGGCGATCTGGGATGCGATGTTGGCAAGGTTGGCCTGGGGCAGCACCTCCAGCTGCACTCCAAAGGTGAGTTCGGTGTGTTTCGGGGTGATGCGTTCCACTTGACGCTCCGTCTCCAGAACAACCATTTGCCGGCGGACGGGCTCGGGCGATCGGAACATCCGCGCTGCGCGCAACCAGTCGAGCGGGAACTCAAAGGTATGGATGTTCTGCCAGTGATGCCGTGCACGCACGCGGAACGAATCGGAATCAGCAGGGCTTCGGTAACCTTCGAGGCTGACATCCGGCGGAAAACCACGGTTCGAGGAATCAAACCGGGTGTCCGTGAAAAAATGATCCCCTGCCCCGTTGACCCACCCGTGGTTCGAATCGTTGTCCGGATCCAACGGCCAGCCACCCATCATATCCAGAAAAGCCTCAGGTTGGGTTCCATTGCCGCTGGTCTGAACATGAACCTCCAGGTCGGGGAAGAAGGACACATCCATCCGCCCGGCGAAGTTCGCCCAACCCAGGTCCTCCGCAGGTTGATCGGGTTTCTGCCGGTAATCATTGAAATACGCCCCCGTCACCGGAGTGACCACATAGATCTCGTTGGTCGGACCCGGCATCTGCACCAGGGTCGGCATCGTGAGACGCGAGTCCACCCCCTCAAGCCCGTCGTCGGCAGACATCAGGTTCCCATCCGGCAGGAATCCGAGATTGCCCGTCAACGCCTCCTCCACATTGGCAATCCGAGTCTCCACCGCCATCACCATGCGTCCGACGGTGGGATCGCACTCCTGATCGGGATTCCGCTGAAAAACGAGCGACCGGGGAGTGAACGTGTTGTTCCAGTAATCGAGGGTCTGGGTGCCGCTGCCCTCGAGCGCGCCCACCCCGGTGAGCCCGCCCAGGCAGTCGAACTGAAGCCCGGCGAACTGCTGATCGAACTCACTGGGATACGGAACGTGGATCAGCCCGTTGATCTCACTTTCGAGGAGCTGATTCTCGAGGAGGTTGAACGCGAAGCGGGTGAACTCGAAGTCGTAGCCGTAGATCTCCATCTCAGGCGGGAATCCTCCATCCAAGGCTTGGTGTACTCCGCTGACACCTGCGTGCCGGAGGTAGTATTTGGAGTTCTGCTTCAGGGGATACTGCGGAGAGAGAGTGCCACCGAGAATCGAACGTCCGCTGGACTCGGCATCCTGCCGCAGCCGGAAGTTCAGCCCCGCGTAGTCCGCCAACCCCTGTCGATACCGCGTTTCGAAGGCGGATCCCTCCACGTCCCGACGCTCCTCGCTGGAGGCCTGTTTCGGATTCGAGGCCAACACGCCCGCGTAGAGCAGCGCGCCCGCGCGTTCCTGAGGCGCAAGGTCTGAGTAGCGGCCGCGCAAGATTCGCCCCGGCATGTGGAATCCCGCCTCGGTGAACAGGAAAGCCTCGTGCGTGTAATCGTTGAGCGACGGGATGTAGCCCATTTGAAGCCGGGCCGGAGCGGTGGTCCGGCCCACGGCCGCGAGACCGCCATCGCGGGTAAACCGCAAAACGCTGTTCGTGGGCTCCATCGTGATCGTGGCCAACTGCGCCTCCCCCGGACAGTCACCCTCCAAGCACCCGCGCGAATAGGCCACCGCGACAGATGAAACCGAGGACAGCACGTCCGCGTTGGGCATCGTCCCGGAGATCACCACATTCTCGCCGCCCACATTCCACGCAACGCGTGTGTTCCACGGAAAATGACTTCGAAAACTCCCGCGATTAAACCGGATCGTGGTCGTGAGCCGCCCCACGCAGTTCGTATCGGCAAGGACGATCGGCGCGGTCGCTGAGTCCACACGCTCGAAGTAGCCGTCATTGGACCGCTTGACCGCCGCGTCAGCGTCCACCAAGGAATCTGCTACGTCATCCAACCGCGCGTATTCGTCCGATCGCACATGCTCCGGAGTGATAGTGCTGCTGCCCACATTGAACCGTCCCTGGGCAACGATCCAGTTGATGGAACTCACCGGGAACCACAGGGGTTGGGATTCCTCGGCGGCCTGCAATCCGCCCACCGGCTTGTACGTGAACGCGGGATCGAGCGGGCGCCCGTTCAGCCCGATTGGTGTCTGCACCCAGGTGATGCTGTTGCGAAGAACGTGGGTGTTGGTTGAGAGCCGATACCCGAAGCCCGCCGGCAGCCAAACCTTCAGCGTGGAGGCCAGTCCCTGCTGGTTCAGCTGGGTGGCTGAATAACTGACGCGCACGTTCTCAATCTTTGCCTCCAGCGGCTGCTGGCCCAGGGGAAGGAATGTGTCGTCGAACAAAGCGTTTCCGTTGGGGAGCAAGCGGACGTCGAACGGAGCTCCACCTCCGAAAGTCCACCCCGGGACCAATACCACCTGCCCAGAGCCCGGGGCGATCTGGATACCCGATCGCACGTACTGGCCCGCCACCAACTGAATCACGCCCGGCGAGTTGTTGAGCTGGGTCAGACGGGTCTCGATGGGGCCGAAAAACAACCGCCCGTTGAAGTGCAGCAGCCTCTGGGCGCTCGTTTCCACCTCATTGGAGGGGCGAAAGATCTGGATGCCGGGAACCTCTCGATGCGCGATTCGCACCACCACTCGGTAGGTCTTGTTAACGGAGTCCAGCTGAACACCGTTGTCGGGGGTTAGGATGATCACCTGGTTGCGATCGTTGTCGTACGGTTCTGTCGGCTGTCCCACCACCGCCGCCGCGTGGCGGAACACCCCCGCAAGGATATTGGTGACCCCAAGCGCGATCGGAACAACCGCCCCGGTGTCGGCCTCCTGAAGCTCGTAGGTGAACCGGATGGGAATGTCATCCGCGGGGATGTGCGAGGCGTTGTAGGCGTCGTATCGACGGATAGTGTAGCTCACCGTGGCCTCGAAACCTGACTTGTCCGGATCCGTGGCCAGCGCCCCGCGTCGCGAGACGATGACGTTGTTAGCCACCACGATCGTGTTGACCGGGAGATCGTTCGGCGACGTGTTGATGAAGTGGTAGTACCTGCGAAGAACCGACAACGAGGTGGCTGCGGGAGGGTCGACCCGAGGTCGGAAGACCCGAGCTTCGACGCGATAGCGCCTCAGGGCATCCAGACGCGACGCCGGTTTCAGGAAAGCTGTATGGGTTCGTAAAGTTGTTCCGTTCGGACCGAGATTGAAGGCATTCTGAACCAGAAAGTGGGTGTAGGCGGCATTCGTGGTCCCATCTGCCTGGAACAACGGGTGGACGGCTCCCAACTCATCCAGGAGGCGGAACACGACGCTATAGGCCACCGACTGGTTTGCTGCGGTAGAGTTGATGGACCGCACGTCAATCTCCACCGGCAGGCCATCGCGGTCCCATCCCGGAGCCGGATTGGAGGCGTCCGAATCGATCACCCACTCCGAGGCGCGTGTGACCTGCAGACTGGCGATTCCGTGAGTGATCTGGCCGGATGCCACCTCCGACCAAACCACCCACCACACCAACCACAAGTGTTTCCACAAAAATAACTTCCAGCTAGTTTTTCGCACAATTTCGGATACCCTGCCCCAGCTCTGGGATCCAGCTGGGCAACAGTCATCAATAAGCAATTCAGGGTGAGTCGGGATTTGTGACACAGTTTTTTAGTTGGAAGCCGAAATGGAGAGTAGGTGGAGTTCGTATAGATCGGCGTGATCACCACATTACGCAGCACCGTGAGTTCCGAAGAGCCCATTCAAAACGCAGCGTTTGCCACGACGCACTGGACTTCAGTGGTGCAGGCGGCACGTCCGGATTCCCCCGAGGGAGCGCGGGCCCTGGCTGAGCTTTGCCGAACCTACTGGTATCCCTTGTATACCTATGTTCGGCGCCGAGGATACGAGGTGGAGACGGCACAGGACCTCACTCAGGAATTTTTTGCGAAGCTGCTTCAAAAGAACTACGTCGGTGTGGCGGACCGCAAGCGGGGCAAGTTCCGATGGTTCCTACTCACCGCGTTCAAGTGCTTTCTGGTGAATGAGTGGGATCGGTCCCAGGCGAGGAAACGGGGGGGAGGCACGATCACTTTCTCTCTGGACCAGACGGGGGCGGAGGATCGTTATCGCCTGGAGCCGGCCGATTCCCTCACGGCGGATCAGCTGTACGACCGCCGATGGGCTCTCGAGCTTTTGAGCCGGGCGCGCTGCCGGCTGCGGGAGGAGTATTCACGAGGAGACAAGGCGGATCGTCTCCCCCACCTCGAACCTTTCGTCGCCTCCGGAGCCTCCCTGCCCGACTACGCCCTCAGCGCATCCGCACTGGGAATGAGCGAACCTGCTCTCCGCCAGGAGGTGCACCGGTTCAAGAAGCGGCTGGGGGAACTGATCCGTGACGAGGTCGCCCAAACGATCGTCCAGCCCTCCGAGATCGAGGAGGAACTGAGATACCTGCTGGATGTGGTCTGCCGCTCGGGAGGGATCGAATGAGATCTTCGGCTGACGGTGAGGGAGGCATCAAACTCCGGGAGGGCCATTGAGCCACGGAACGCAAACCTGCTCCACCTGCGGGCTGACCCTCCCGCGGGGCTCGGCAGAGAGCGGCTGCCCGCATTGCCTGCTCCAGCTGGCACTCTCGGGCGGGGACGCCACGGAGCAGGAGGCCGGCTTGACCTCCCCATTGCCACCGCCCCCTGCAGGTAGGTTTTTCGGAGACTACGAATTGTTGGGCGAAGTCGCGCGGGGCGGCATGGGGGTGATCTACCGCGCACGCCAAATCAGTCTTGGAAGAACGGTGGCGCTCAAGATGGTCCATCCCGGACAACTCGCATCCCCAGAGGCACAACTGCGGTTCCGCATGGAAATTGAGGCCGCGGCACAGCTCAATCACCCACACATCGTCCCCATGTTCGAGAGTGGGGATGTCGCGGGCACCCACTTCTTCACCATGCGGCTCATGGAAGGCGGTCACCTGGGAAAGGCCATCGCGGAACACGCCCCAGCCTCCCGGTCCAAGCGTTCGCGCTCCAGAAGTCATCCATTCCTCCTGCCTGGTTTCTCCACCCCGGACTTCATCGCCATCGTCCGGGCTGTTCAACACGCACACCAGCGAGGCGTGCTGCATCGGGACCTCAAACCATCGAACATCCTGTTGGATGAAGCCGGCAGGCCCCATGTGTCCGACTTCGGACTCGCCAAGCTGCTCACTCAGGATGGCGGCTTGACCCAATCGCTCTCGATCCTGGGATCCCCCGCTTACATGGCGCCGGAGCAGGCTGCCGGCGAGACGACATCGTTGACGGTCGGCACGGATGTTTATGGACTGGGAGCCATTCTCTACGAACTGCTCACTGGGGTGCCGCCGTTCCTGGCCTCCACTCCTTTGGAGACGCTCAGGATGGTGAGCGACGAAGACCCCGTGCCTCCTCGTGCGCTGGATGCCGAGGTGGATCCGGATCTTGAAACGATCTGCCTGAAATGCCTGCGTAAAGCGGTGGGGCAGCGCTATGACTCAGCCGAGGCCCTGACACGGGATCTCGAACGCTGGATGCAGGACAGATCCATCCTCGCCCGTCCCCAGGGCCGAATGGAGAGAGTGTGGCGGTGGTGTCGCCGCAACCCCCTGGCGGCAACCGGCGCGGTGGCGCTGACGATCGCGGTCATCGCAGGCACCGTCGCCACCAACCTGGCGTCATGGAAGATACGATCCGCCAACCAACGAACGGAGTCACTCCTGCGAAGGATGCAGCTGCAGCGCGCCGACGAGCTGCTGTCCGAAGGCGAGACCTCCCGCGGACTCGCCATCCTGGCCCACCTCGTCCGGCAGGACCCTCACCAGACCACCACAATCATGCGTCTCCAATCCGCGATCGAATCCCGCGGATTCTATCTTCCCGAAACCGAGACGGCAGCATATGGGGCCACTTTTGCCGCCACCATCCTGCAAACGAATCGTTCCGCCTGGCTGGCCTTGACGACGGAGGGAAAGCTGTGCGGATGGGATCTCAGTTCGGGAAAACCCAAGCCGTTTGCCAGCCCGCTCAGCGGGCCGGTTACGAGAGCCCACTTCGGACCCGAAGCTAGGACGCTGGTCCTGGGGCTGACGAACGGCCAGGTTGAATTGCGCGGCGGTCCAGACCTGGGAACCAAGGTTGAACTACCCCACCACCGGGGCAATTTGGAAGCAGCGGCGATCAGCGCCTCGGGAGCGCTGGGCGCCAGCTCATCCAGGCTCAACACTCTGATGATCTGGAACCCGGCCAACGGCGAGCTGATAGGCCCGCAACGATCAGTGCCCTCGCCGGCCACAGGCCTGGCCTTCAGCCCGGATGAACGGTGGTTGGCAGCAGCTTGTGCCGACGGGGTTGTCAGGCTCTGGGAGGCACGGGCCGGCGAGAGCGCCCCCTCCCTGTCATTACCCAACCCATCGGGGCGCATCCTCCGATTCAGTTCGGATGGCCGCTGGCTGGCCGTAGGAGGTTACGAAGGCGGAATCCACGTCTGGCAGATGAACGCCGGCCAGAAGCCCCGTTGGAAATTCCAACACAAACACCGGATCAGCGATATGGACTTCGACCCTTCCGGGCAGAGGTTGATCACCGCCTCCTACGACGACACCGCGCAGATCTGGAGCCTGGCGGACGGGGCACGGGTGGGCGCTCCCCTGCGCCACTCCGGACGCGTCAATTCAGCCAGGTTCAGCCCGGATGGAAGGCGGGTGGTCACCGGGTCTAGCGACGGGAGTGCCCGCGTCTGGGCAGCGGACACGGGGCTGGCATTGAGCGGGCAGCTGAATCAGGCCAAAGCCGTGGATTCAGTGTACTTCCTCCAGGACAGCAGGCGAGTTCTGAGCACCACGTATTTCGGCAGCACGATGCTCTGGCGGGAAATCGCGCCGAGACATCCTCCGGCGACGATACGACACGAAGGTGCCGTTGTCGGTGCGGCGCTGTCCCCTGATGGAAGCCGTGTTTTCACAGTGGATCGCACCCAAGTCCTTCGGGCGTTCGACTCAACGTCCGGAGCCCCGATTGGAACAGCCAGAATGGATGACCCCCTGGTCTCAGTTGCACTCGAACCGTCCGATCGCTGGATCGCCGTGGGAACCACTTCCGGCAACATCCATTTGCTGGAGCTGCCGGAGCTGCGATTGCGCCAGACGCTTTCGAGCTCGCGCGAAAGCGTTCGAACTCTGCAGTTTAGCAGCGACGGATCCCGTCTGCTGGCCTTGCACTGGGCACATGCCCAGCTGTGGAACACGGAGACGGGTACTCCGGTGGGACAGGCCCTGAGCCATGCGGAGCAAGTCCGGCATGCCAGTCTGAGCGCCGACGGAAAGTCGGTGTTTACGTCCGGCAATGATCTCGCCGTGAAACACTGGATGCCAGACCTGCAGAACACGCCGGTAAACACGGGAGCAGGCAAAGCGGATGTGCAAATGACTCAGCTAGACCCGACATCCACGCGGCTGCTGCTGATCACGTCGGGCAACCACCCTCTGGTGATGCAGTTGGGATCGGACTCCCGCAGTGCACTGACGCTGCCGCACGGAGCCCCGGCGAACTTTGGGGCATTCGATGCGACCGGCGGCCGCGTGGTGACGGTATCCGACGATCAAACTGCGAAAGTTTGGAACCTCGGGCGATCTGCCGAACTGGTCCAAACGATTCCGCATCGAGGGCGAGTCCGGTGGGCGGCCTTCGGACCGGAGTCAACACTGGTCACGGCGACGGCGAGCGGGAGGTTTCAGGTTTGGGACATACGCACGGGGGAAAGTCTGACCGATGCGATTGACCTTCCTGCGCCGTGGGCTGGGGGGGATGTATCGCTCGCAGGCAGAAAGTATCTGGCGGTCACCCGCGAAGGCACGGTAGTTGTTTCGCATTTCCCTGCCTGGACCGGAAGCACCCTGCAGGCGATCAAGCTGGCGGGTGATGCCGATCGGCTTGCCCGGATTCAGTTCACCCCTCCCGATGTGTTCCGCCCCACCCAATCCGGGGAATAGGAGTTCTAGGTTTAGGGATCCGTTTTCGAAGAAAATGTGTGTGAGGTGAGCGATCATCTCCACTTAGGCTCTCCACGACGCAGCCCCTTCGCATTTCGATACCTTAGGGCCCATCAGGGCTCGATCAGAGTCTCGCCCTACCTCGTTACGAGGAGCGCAACGCGACTCTCACCCAGGAATAACCACACCTCTCCATTAACCGCTCCGGCCATGGATCTTGTGCATGGGCACGATGCCCGCTAGGTTTGCATCACGCATGAACCAGATCTCTCGCTTTATCCTTCCGATCCTGAGCCTGACTTCGGTCCTTCATGCGGCCCAGCCTGCCACCCTGCCCGGCACTCAGCTTCTGGAGGTAGATGTGGACCGTTCGGCCAGCATGGTGGAAGGCATCGATCGCTTTCTGAAACGCGAGACACGGAGCTCTATCGATCGCCGGGCAGGCTGGTGGACTCGCGATGCCGCGTCGCCCGAAGCCTATGCCGCGTCGATCGTCACCAATCGCGCCCGATTCGCCCGCGCCATCGGCGCCGTGGACGAACATCTTAAGCCTGAGGCCCTGGAGTATGTCAGCTCCACCTCCAGCCCGGCGCTGGTTGCAGAAACGGAGAGCATCCGGGTCTGGGCCGTCCGATGGCCGGTTCTGCCCGGGGTGTTCGGCGAGGGGCTGCTGCTCGAGCCGAAGGGTGCGGTGCAGGCGCAGGTGGTTGCCATTCCCGACGCGGACCAGACGCCGGAAATGGTGGCGGGCCTGGAACGCGGGCTCGAACCCATGGCGCAGTTCGCCCGGCGCCTGGCCGAAAACGGGTGCCGAGTGATCGTCCCCACGCTGATCGATCGGAAAAACACCTTCTCCGGAAACGAGGCGCTGAAGCGCTTCACCAATCAGCCACATCGAGAATGGATCTATCGCCAGGCGTTCGAGCTCGGACGTCACGTCATTGGATACGAGGTCCTGAAAGTATGCTCCGCGATCGATTGGCTCAGCGCCCAACCGGGCCAGGGAACGGCCCTCAAGACCGGCGTGTTTGGCTACGCCGAAGGAGGCCTGATCGCCCTCTACTCCGCCGCGCTTCACCTCAAGATCGATGCGTGTGTCGTGAGTGGTTACTACGAATCCAGGGACGGAGCTTGGGCGGAGCCCATCTATCGCAATGTCTTCGGACTGTTGCGGGAGTTTGGCGATGCCGAGATCGCCAGCCTCATCGCTCCGCGCAAACTTTGGATTGAACATAGCGAGGTCCACACGATCAACGGACCACCTCCGACCAAAGCAGGCCGTCAAGGAGCTGCTCCGGGACGGTGGGCCACTCCCGACTACATCTCGGTGGAGGGGGAGGTGACCCGGGCGGCTCGCCTGGTGAACGCCTCCTGGGCCGGCCAATGGATCACCCTGCTCAACGGCAGCGAAGGAGCGCCCGTCAGCCCGGGATCGGACAAAACGCTGCGGGAGTTCCTGAACCAGCTGGGGGTTTCGCGCCCGCAACTGCTGCCCCCTGGCAAAGCGCCGCTGGACCAGCGCAAATCTTTCGACCCCGATCGACGGCAGGCCGCTCAGGTGGAGGAGTTGGTCCAATTCACTCAGCGACTCCTGGGCCGTTCGGAGTCGGTTCGCGACGCAAGACTCCTTCGGACCGTGCCAGTGTCGAATGCCACGAACTGGGCATCGACCATGAAACCGTTTCAGCAGGAGCTGTGGGATGAAGTCATCGGACGACTGCCTAGAACCAAAGCACCCCCGATCGCCCGGTCGCGGCTGCTGAAGGAAGGTCCCAACTGGACCAGCTACGACGTGGTGATCGATGTCTCCCCGGATGTCTTTGCGTGGGGCGTGCTGTTGCTGCCGAAGTCGATGAAGCCCGGTGAGAGAAGGCCGGTGGTGGTCTGCCAGCACGGGCTCGAAGGATTGCCGGAGGACACGATCACCCAGGACCCGAAAGCCCCCAACTTCCACTATTACCAAGGGTTCGCCGCCCGGCTGGCCGACCGTGGCTTTGTGGTATTCGCGCCGCACAATCCCTACCGAGGGCACGATCAATTCCGTGTCCTTCAGCGCCAGGCAAATCTGCTGGGCTGGTCCCTGTTCTCGGTGATCCTGGCCCAGCATGACCGGATTTTGGATTGGCTGAGCGCCCAACCTTTTGTGGATGCCAAGCGCATTGGGTTCTACGGATTGTCCTACGGCGGCAAGACCGCGATGCGCGTGCCCGCGCTGCTGGAACGCTACGCGCTGTCGATCTGCTCGGGGGACTTCAACGATTGGATCACCAAGAATGCGACGGTGGACTCGCTGCACAGCTACCTCTTCACCGGCGAGTACGAGATGCCGGAGTTTAATCTGGGAAACACCTTTAGCTACGCGGAGATGGCGGCGATGATCGCGCCCCGGCCGTTCATGGTGGAACGCGGCCATCGTGATGCTGTGGCGCCCGACGAATGGGTGGCTCATGAATATGCGCGGGTGCGCAGGCTATACGCCCAACTGGGGATTCCGGAGCGCACCGAGATCGAGTATTTTGATGGGCCGCATACGATTCACGGCGTCGGGACATTCCGATTTCTGCATCACCATCTGAAGTGGCCCGAACCCTCCGAAACCTTGGCCCCATCCCGATAGGAGGGGCAGGAACCGTCGCACCTCAGCCTGGGGACCCAGGAAAGGCACGAATCGCTCGACAAGCAAAGACTCCTCCGAATGGAACAATCCACCGCCCTCGCCTGGAGGTGAATGGGGGATTCAGAAGAAGAGCTTCACGGTTGAACGCTTCGTGCCTTTCCTGGATCCCCAAACTGGATGCGAGCTGAGCAGCGCGGTTCTGCTCAACAAGTCTCGCCCCCCGGAACATCCCATGGCATTTCGTCATACAACAACGGTATGCGGATCAGTTTGCCAGAGAATCGGGGTTGGACAATCGCCCAAACTAGGGGCTCGAAGCAGTTCATCGCCAAAAGGTTCCCTATTAGTAGGGGCTAGCAGCCTGAAGAACGATATTCTGATTCCGCCGGCCTGCCAGCGGACCACGATCTCCCGCTTGCTCTTCTGTTGAAAATGGAGGCATAATTGCCCCATGTCAGCAGCGCTCCCCAAGGTGCCAGCACTGAAGAGAACTTTCCCCCAATGGCTGACGATTTGTGTAATGCTGGCCCTGGGAATCTACTTCCTCGCTCGGCTCGCAACTGTTCAACGGAGCTCTGTCTGGTTCGAAGGCATCTATGGTGTGCTGGCTCTGGCCAGCGGTATTGGACTGCTGCTCGGCAGTCGATGGGGTGTTTGGCTAGGGATGGCGACCTATCTCTCCTTCGGATGCTATTTTGCCTTCCTGCTCGCGTCCCGAGAATGGAACTGGCTGTGGCTCGCCCTGGGACTTGCATCGGTGTTTGCGGCCAGGGAAGTTCGGGTCGACTTTCGTTCCTTGCTACGACCGGATTTATCAGGAGAGGCGGAGCCGATGGTTTCCATCGTGCTTTGGTTAAGTGAGCCCCTCCCGCTGAGCAGCAGAACAATCGCAAAATACCTCAGCAAAGCCTGGGGTATCGAATTCACCGATGCAAAGCCCGTCGAAAGTGCTGACTCCGCCGAAAACAAAACGCCACAGCCCTATGTAGCCGGCTCAACCCCGCTCTTCATCGCGAGCGACCAGGAAGCCATCCTGGTAATCCACCACCGCGCCGAACCCTACTTTTCCGATCCCAGGAAAGTCGCCAAGGACTGTCCTGATCTGAGGCTGGCGCAGATGATCAGCGATCATCGGGCATGGATCTCGATCGATGTGATGAGCGTCCTCGGTGAAGGTGTTTCACGCGAGTCCTATTACCCACGGATGGCCCGGTTCATCGCCGAGCTGGATCACTCCGCATGCCTCGCCATCTACCTTCCGCAATCTCACCGATGTCTACCCTGGAACGACCAATCGAAGGCGGCGCTTCGTTCAGCGGATCCGATGAGCGCGGTGCTGGAGCTGAGCCCCGGGCCGGTCATTCAGGTTGACGATCAGGACGAGCGGATGAAAACCGCCGTGGACACCGCGCGCTCGCGCTGAGGTCAAACCCGATGTTGGGGGATTGAGTGTTTCTCAGGAGGGTTCAGTCCGGTCGCTCCAACCATCTGCCATCGTGAGCGCTGCATCGATCGCCTCCACGAGAAAGTCGATCTCCGATCGGCTGACGATGAGCGGCGGGACGACCCAGATGCCGAACTTATCAGCCGGCACGTACACGTGTCGTTCGCGCAGGAGAAAGTCAGCGAGCTCACTCACGATCGTGCGGGTGTATTTCTCCGTCGTGCGTCGGAGCGGTTCTCGGCTCTCTCGATCCTTCACCAATTCGAGCGTCCAGAAGAGCCCCAGCCCACGCACGTCACCCACACAGGGATGGCGCGCTGCCAGCTTCCGGAGTTCGTCCCCCAAATAGGCACCGTTTTTCTGAACCTGTGCCAGCAACCCTCCTTCGATCAAAACCTCGAGGCTGGCCAAGGCCGCCGCGCAGCCCAAGGCATGCCCGGAGAAGCTCTGACCATGTCCGAATAGGTTGTGATCAAAGGAACGGGAGACCTTCTCCGAGAACACCGTCGCGGCGAGTGGGCAATACACGCCGAGCGCCTTGCCCATCACCAAGATGTCAGGCTCGATGCCATAGTGCTCGACGGCAAACATCTTCCCGGTGCGGCCCATGCCGGTCATGGTTTCATCGACAATCAGCAGCATGTTCCACCGATCGCAGATGCGTCGCACTCCTTCCAGATAGCCGGGAGGTGGGGGGAGAATGCCGTTGCTCCCCACCACCGGCTCCAGGATCATGGCCGCCACTTTGTTGCTGCCTCCTTCCTGCTCAATGAGGTAATCCAGGTAGTTGAGGTTGGCCTGAACCGCTTCTGGTCCAGAGCCGAAAGGCGACCGATATTCTTGAGCATCCGGAGCGAAGACGACCCCGGGGACGGTGAACGGCTCCTGAAACCAACGGCGAGGGTCGCCGCTCACCGAAGCCGCCGTGGCACTCGATCCATGCCAGGAGCGATAACGCGAGATGATCTTGTAGGGAAACGGATATTGCATCGGGGCATCGACGCCCGGCGACCCAGCCTTGAGGACGGTGTTGTATTGGTATTGTCGGGCGCCTTTAATCGCCGCCTCGACCGCTGCCGCGCCACTTTGCGAGAGAAAGACTCGTTTGCCAGGAGCCCCTGGCACCAACTGAGCCAAGCGCTCCACCAAGCGCGCGGTGGGCTCGGTGGCGAAATCGTCGGTGACGTAGATCACCTTTTCCATCTGATCGCGCATCGCCTGGAGCACCTGGGGATGGTTGAATCCTAGATTGATGCATTCGTGGGCGCTCCGGAGATCAAAAATGCGACGACCGTCCGTGGTATGAATCCAGCATCCTCGGGTTTCGCAGACGGGGATGGGCGAGTAACCCTGTTGAGCCGACCAACATTGCATCAAGTGGCGGCCCTGGATTTGTTCGAACGGTAATGTACTCATGATCGTGCCCCTCGTTAGGGAATTTGAGGGCATCTGACAAGTCACATTCTGGTCACGCTAGCACCAAACTACCGGAATGAGGGCCCAGGCTGGAATAAAGTAAGGCTAGCTCATGAACGCGGGAATTCCTGCTCTATCGAGTTGCGAAGGCGTTCCAGAAAGTGCGCATGGAGTTCCGCCGCCAGGCGGAAATAATCACATCCGAATGGCAGCTGGCCGTGTCCCGGTGATTGACTTCGCGGCGGGTGGTTCTCAGATTTGAGGGGATGTCGCACGCGGACTTCGTTCACCTGCACCTGCATACCGAGTACTCGATGCTTGATGGCGCCTGTCGATTGGACAAACTAGTCGATCGGGCTCATGAGCTGAAGTTCTCGGCGCTGCCCATTACCGATCACGGGGTGCTCTATGGCCTGGTGGATTTCTATCAAGCGGCCCACAACAAAGGCATTAAACCAATCCTGGGTTGCGAGGTTTACGTAGCTCCGCACAGCCGGTTCGATAAGAAGTCTTCCAGCGGGGGACGTGATGTCTACAACCACTTGCTCCTGCTGGCCAAGGATGAGCAAGGGTATCGAAATCTGATCAAGCTCTCCACGGCGGCCCATCTGGAAGGATACTACTACAAGCCTCGGATCGACAAAGAACTGCTCCAGCAACATCACGAGGGCTTGATCGCGCTATCCGGATGCCTGGCCAGCGAGGTCCCTCAGCTCATCCACACGGACAACCTCGAAAAAGCCCGCGAGGCCATCGACTGGTACAAGCAGGTGATGGGTCCCGAAAACTACTATCTCGAGCTGCAAAACCATGGCATCGCGGAACAAGCCAAGGTCAACCGGCACCTGATCCCCTGGTCGAAAGAGTTCGGCGTGAAGCTAGTGGCCACCAACGATGTTCACTACATCGACAAGAGCCACTCCCACGCCCACGACTGCCTCATCTGTCTGGGCACCCAAACCACTCTGCAAGACCAGCGGCGGATGCGCTATGTGCCGGAGCAGTTCTATCTGCGGTCGGCCGAAGAGATGAAGGCGCTTTTTGCCGAGGTGCCCGAAGCCATCCAGAACACCCTGGAGGTCGCCGAGAAGTGCAATGTGGAGCTGAAGTTCGGCGAGCTGCACTATCCGAATTTCGAACCTCCCGAACATTTCACCCGGGAAGGCTATCTGCGCAAACTGCTGGCTGATGGCCTGGGCCGACGCTATGGCATGGTGGCCAAGGCGCAGGGGCAGGAGTACATCGTCGAATCCATCGAGGACGCTCGCAACCTGCCTATTTACACTCTCAGCCCCGAGGAAGCGGCGGCGATCGATCCGAACTCGCCCCCGCGCGATCTGAACGACCCTAAGGTTGCACAAGCGGTGAAGGTGGTGATCGACCGTCTTCAACTCGAACTGAAGGTCATCGAGAAGACCGGCTTTATCTCTTACTTTTTGATCGTCGGCGACTTCGTCCAGCACGGCCGCGAGAAAGGGGTATCCTGCGTGGCTCGTGGTTCCGCCGCCGGGTCCATCGTGACCTACCTGCTGGAGATCTCGAATGTTGACCCGATCCGATACGGGCTGCTCTTCGAGCGGTTTCTCAATCCTGAACGCGTCAACCCGCCCGATATCGACATCGATTTTGCCGACGACCGACGCGCCGACGTGATCGAATACGTCCGTCAAAAATACGGGAGCGACTGCGTCGCCCAGATCATCACCTTCGGCACCATGGGTGCGAAATCCGTTCTCCGCGACCTGGCCCGGGTCAACGGGCTCTCGTTCGGAGACGGTGATCGCCTGGCCAAGATGATTCCCAACGAGCTGAAGATGGACCTCGCCAAGTCCTTGAAAGTCTCGCCGGACTTCAAGCAGGCCTACGATAGCGAGGAAATGACCCGGGAACTGGTGGATACCGCATTTGTGCTGGAGGACATCGTCCGCAACTCCTCCGTGCACGCGGCCGGTGTCGTCATCGGTCCCGAACCATTGGTGAACCTGCTGCCGCTCAAGCAGGACGAGGATGGCACCATCGTCACACAATATCCCATGGGTCCGGTGGGGGACTTGGGTCTGCTGAAGATGGATTTTCTGGGCCTGAAGACCCTGACGGTGATCCGAAACGTCTGCGAGATGGTCCAGCGCACCCGCGGCATCACCATCAACATCGACCGCCTTCCGCTCGATGACCAGAAGACCTACGACCTGCTCAACAAGGGCAACACCGTCGGCGTGTTCCAGCTAGAATCTGGCGGCATGCGCGACCTGTGCCGCAAGTTCCAGATCAGTTCCGTCGAACACATCACCGCTCTGGTGGCGCTGTATCGTCCGGGCCCCATGGACCTGATTCCGGATTTCATCAAACGCCGCCACGGCGAGGTCAGCATCGAGTATGAGCACCCCCTGCTGGAATCCATCAGCAAGGAGACCTACGGAGTGCTCATCTACCAGGAGCAGGTCATGCAGGCGGCCCAGTATTTGGCCGGCTACACCCTCGGCGGCGCCGATCTGCTGCGGCGGGCGATGGGCAAAAAGAAGCCTGAGGAAATGGCCAAGCAGCGGGCCATTTTCGTGAAGGGCGCCGCCCAGACCAACAAGATTCCCGAGTCCAAAGCGAACCAGGTGTTCGATCTCTTGGAAAAATTCGCCGGCTATGGCTTTAACAAGTCGCACGCGGCCGCCTACGCGATCGTTTCCTATCAGACGGCGTATCTCAAGGCCAACTACCCGGTGGAGTTCCTCTCCGCCATGATGACGAACGAAATGGGCTCCCTGGAAAAACTCCAGGTGGTGCTCAACGAATCGAAGTCAATGGGAGTGGAGGTCCTGCCTCCCGATGTGAATGAAGGCGACGCCTTCTTCGGTCCGGCCACGGGCACAGCCGACGAGCACGGGCAGAGCAAACCAGCCATCCGCTTCGGCCTGGCGGCCATCAAAGGAGTGGGCGAGATTGCCGTCGAGAGCATCCTCAAGGCTCGGGCTGAAGGCGGAAGGTTCAAAACCCTGGCGGAGCTATGCGAGCGGGTGGACGGCCGCACCGTGAACAAACGGGTCCTGGAAGCACTGATTCGCTGCGGGGCGTGCGACAGCTTGAAGGAGACCCGCGCAGGCATGTTCGCGAGCCTGGAGCATGTCATGGCCCGGGCTTCCACCATGGCCGAGGACAAGGCGCGCGGTCAAAGCTCGCTCTTCGGTTTGATCGAGGAGCTGGAAAAGCCGGCCGCCCGGGAGAACACGGTGACCCTGCAGGAATGGCCGCAGCATGAGCTGCTCTCCGCCGAGAAGGAGCTGTTGGGCTTCTATGTCACGGGACATCCACTCACTCCCCTGGCGTCTGTGTTGGAACGTTACTGCCTGCATAACTCCATCACCGCCAAAGAAGTTCCGCCTCGAACCCTGACCCGCATTGGCGGCATGGTCAGCACGGTGCAGAGCGGCATGAGCAAGAAGAGCGGCAAGCCGTATGCCATGGTCACCCTGGAGGACTTGGAGGGCAACATGTCGATGCTCTGCATGAACGAGAACTACGATAAGTACCGGGAGCTGCTCATCCCGAACCAAGCCCTGATGGTGATCGGTGAAGTGAACAACGACGAAGACAAGCCGAAGCTGTTCCCCCAAGAGATCCTGCGGCTCGAGGATGCCCCACGGCGATACACGTCGCAGGTCCATTTCCGGCTTAACGAGGCACAACTCTCCACCGAGCGACTCGAAGCAGCGCGCCAAATCGCCGAGGCAAACCGCGGGAAAATCCCCCTGTTTCTCTGTGTGAAGCGCAGCGCCGGCGAACTGGTCTTCATCGAGGCTCATGAACGATGGAATGTCGCGCCCTCTCTGGCCTTTCAGCGGGCAGTGGACGAGCTGTTCGGGGAGGACACCTACTATGCGAAGGTGGACACCCGCCTGCCCGAGCGAGTTCAACGAAAATGGGAGCGCAAAGGCGAACAGTCCGCGTCCGAATAGCCCGACGACCGGCGCCCTGGACAACACCCGATTCAATGCCATGAAAACGTTGAAAGTTTACACCTACGAAGGATGCGATACCTGCCGCAAAGCGTTGAAGTTTCTGAACGAACGCAAGATCGCCCATGAAGTGATCCCGATTCGTGAACAGCCTCCCACGCTGGCCGAGCTCAAGGCGATGCTGGAGCGCTACGACGGAAACCTCCGGAAACTGTTCAACACCTCCGGACTCGACTACAAGGCCCTCAACATCAAAGACACGCTTCCCGGCATGAGCCCAACGGAGGCACTGAAGCTACTCGCCAGCAATGGGCGCTTGGTCAAGCGGCCCTTCGTAGTGGGAGCGAATGTCGGAATGGTCGGCTTCGATGCCGAGGTTTGGCACAAAGTGCTCTAACCAGCTTCGGAGACTTGCGTCACCCCTACTCGAGGAACAAAATCCGTTCGTGAGTCCACTGGCCGACGGGTGGCACGCCTTTCAGGGTGCTGTTCAATAGGGTGGCAACGGACCAGGGGTGTCACTGCGCTCAACGCCCCGGCTAATCTCTTTGAGCCCTGCGGGTTCTCGGCGTAGGATTCAGGAACTCACTTCCTTAACTTTTGAACATCAAGGGTCGTCTTGCTCCCCGCACGCAGTGCCTCCTAGCAGCAACCACCGGCGATGCGATGCCCTGAGGTTTCCGCCCGTCACAACAACCGTCGCATCGCATCGCCGGTGGTTGCTGCTAGTCGGAGAAAGCCAGCCAAGCCAGCCAACCTCCGAAGATCAGGGCAACGATCGCCAACGTCCATTCTTTCCAGAAGATCGCAATCAGCGGGACGCCGTTGAGCAATGTCGCGCAGAGCAGGAGCAGGAACACATCCGCTGCTAGCAGGCTCCATTTGACCCGGGCGGGTTGGGAAGGAAGCGGTTTTGCCGGAACAGGCGCTTCAACGGTGGGCTTGCTCTGCTCCAACAGGCGTTGCACAGCGGGCCCTGGTCCCTGCGCAACCCGAGGCGACGAAGAAGCCACGGCCGAGGTAGAATCCCCCGGCGGCGCTTCCATCAAAGAGCTGAGCCCACGACCTAATGCACTTCGTGACACTAGGCTATGCTTCTTCGACCAGCGCCCAAGATCAATGAAATTTCACCGGGGGTGCGACGGTTAAAACCCTTGCACTTTGTCTCCGCCGATGCCAAATGCGTGGCATGAGCAACGCGCCCGCCGTCCCCTCACGCCATTTTGGCAGCGACAACTACGCCGGGGTCTGTCCCGAGGTCTGGGAGACCTTGAGGGCGGCCGACGTGGATCACGTCCCGGGATACGGCGACGATCCCTACACTCAACGAGCCCAGGCACTCTTTCAGGAGTTGTTCGAAACCGACTGCGAGGTTCACTTCGTTTTCAACGGAACCGCGGCGAACTCCCTGGTGGTGGCGGCCGCGTGCGAGCCCTTTCAGGCGGTCATCTGCCATGCCTACAGCCATGTCGAGACCGATGAGTCCAATGCTCCGGGATTCTTCGCCCACGGCATCAAGACCCTGCCCATCGACACTCCCCTGGCAAAACTCGATGCAGCGGCGGTGGAGAAGGTATTCCACAACCGACGCGACATTCACGCCTCCGCCCCGCGCGTGCTGAGCCTGACCCAATCCACCGAACTAGGCACCGTCTACACCCCGGGCCAGATCGAAGATCTAGCCCAGTGCGTCCACCGCCTGGGCATGGTGGTGCATCTGGATGGAGCCCGCTTCGCCAACGCCGTCGCCAGCCTGGGCTGCCGACCGGCGGAAATCACCTGGAAGGCGGGAGTCGACGCACTCTGCTTTGGAGGCACCAAGAACGGGATGATGGGCAGCGAAGCGGTGGTGCTGTTCAACCCCGATCTCGCCACGAATTTCAAACGTCGCTGCAAGCAATCGGGCCAGCTCGCTTCCAAGATGCGCTACCACTCAGCTCAGTGGCTGGGGATGCTCTCTGGTTCCACCTGGCTCAAGCATGCCACTCATGCCAACACGATGGCCGCCCATCTTCGAGCGCTGATTAGCCTTGTCCCCGGTGTGCGGGTGCTCTACCCGACTGAGGCCAACGCCGTGTTTGTGGACTTTCCCCCAGGGATGGCCGATAAGCTGCTGGCTCGGGGATGGCGCTTTTACAACGATGTGGGTCCGGGTGGCGCCCGCCTCATGTGCGCCTGGAATACCACCGCATCGGATGTGGAACTATTCGTTTCTGATGCTAAGTTAGCAGCAGAAGGAATCGAATGAGGGAGTGAGGGGTTAAGGCTATGAATGGCGACTCAAAGCTTCGCCGGGTGAAGGTTCTCTTTGATGAGACCCACAATGAGAGCTGGTCGACTTCGCGCGAGAAGGCCATCGAGATCAGCCCGGACTACCCGGAATACTCTTCCTACCAGGCCGCAGCCGGACT
>JAEUHE010000234.1 GCA_016793885.1 Verrucomicrobiales bacterium | reverse complement strand
GGCCTGCCGAAGTGGGCGCACGAAGCGTTTGACCGACTGGTAGGACGCGGTGAAGCCGACCTCGCTGACCAGGTCCTGATAAATGCGCTGGGCGGTGTGACCGCCCGCGAGCTTGGCGGCGATGAACTCGGCATGAGCATCGCAACGCCCGGGTCTTCCCGGTTCGGAGCGCAGGGCCTCAAGTTGGGTCGCCACGACTTCGGAAGGGAGATCCAAGCCGGGGATCGAAATGGGGGATTTTGGATCTGGAGGCCCGTCGGAGCCGGGGGTCGAAAAGGGGGTGGATTTTAAAGCTGTCGTCGCGGCGGTGGTGGAGGGAGATCCCCGGAGGTAACGGCGCACCGTCCTGCGGTCCAGACCGAGCTGACGAGCGATGCGCCTGATCGGCCATCCGGCTGCTGCCAAATGTGTTATGGAGTCTTGTTCTTGTACCTTGAGCACGGTGGCCATGACGGCGGCGGGTATGCCCGCTTTCGCGGGCCCGCCACAGTCCTTCCGTGCTTCAGGGTGGGTGATTTTCCTTTCACCCTATTTCGACCCGAGGTGGTCCCTTTTGGGTGACCGCTGACAGGTGGGTGATGCGAAATCGGCGGTTCGTGCGGGACTACTAGCGAAGGGAGTCCAGCGCTGGTGGTTGGCTCTTTGCAGCACTCATACGGATCATGCTCGGGCGGCTCGCCTACCCATCACAGATCAGACTCTTCGGACAGACTCTACGTGACACTACACTAGTGGCTGTCATGAACTATGGAGCAGACAATGCATGAGGCAGACAAAGGAGAGTCAGTGAAAGCCGGCCAAAGTCTCGGACAGCCTCTCGTAATCTCTTCCCAAGCGCCGAAACCTCGACGCCCACGCGAAGCTTCGCTCGACCACCCATCGCTTGGGCAGGAGGACGAACCCGCGCTTCGCCTCCGCCAGCCTTACGACGGACGATCCTATCCCCGATCGTGCTGCCGCCTCCAGGGGACGCGACCCGGTATACTCTTGGTATGAGCCTCGTGCGTGGATTTACAGGATTCGGTGACCCCACACAGTCCCGACAATGAGCCCCTTTCGCCAAAGCGAAGACTCCCATACCCAGCGCGACCTGCATGAACCTTAGACGCACAGCTCTTCGAGGATCAGCACTCCTAGCCGCGGCCGCGGTTCTCAGCAATGGCGCCGGGTTCGCACGAAACGTCATGCTGGCCCACGCCCTCAGCAAGGCGGACTTTGGTATCGCTGCAACGTTGGGTCTGGTGATCTCGCTCTTCGAACTGTCTGCGAAAATTGGAATCTCAAGGTTCGTCGTCCAAGACCCGGAAGGTGACACTCGGGAATTCATCGGAGCCGCTCACTTCTTTCAATTCGTCGTTGCCGCCATCGGAGCGCTCATGATTGTTGTTGCATCGCCTATTCTAGCCAACCTGTTCGGCATACCTGACCATCGATGGGCCCTGGCATCCATCGCGGTGATCGCTCTACTTCGAGGCATCGAACACCTAGACGTCAGCCGATTCGAGAGAAAGCTGCGATTCGGTCCATCCACCGCAGTGGACGCAATCTCTCAGGTCCTTCTCACAGGAGCTACTTGGCCGGTCACGCGGTGGTTCCCCGACTATCGCGCGATGCTCATTCTTCTTCTCGCAAAGTCCTTTTTAACATGTGCGTTAAGCCACTACTTTGCCGACTATTCGTATAGGTGGGTGGTTCAGCGGTCGTATTTCCAAAAGCTATTAGTACTGAGTTGGCCACTGCTCATCAATGGATTCTTGATGTTCGGCGTTCTCCAAGGAGATCAGTTCATGGTGGCCACATTCTATAATCCCTCAGAGTTGGCCTCTTATGCCGCGGCTGCGGTGCTGGTCTCAGCACCCACCTTCCTCTTCACCAGAATACTCTCGTCTCTCTCACTTCCACTGCTGGCGAGCGCCCAGTCCAATCCGCAGCTCTTTCAGAGGAGGTACGAGCAATCTCTGGCCGTTGTCACGGTCTGGGCATCCGCGGTCAGCGTGGTGTCCATTTTGGGCTCCGAAACCATCATGCTCCTCATTTATGGGAGCAAGTATTCCGGCTCCGGATTAGTCCTCGCCTGGATCGCCGGGGCCAACGCCTTCAGAATTCTCCGGATCGCACCCACTACAGCGGCCTTGAGTCGAGGCGATTCAAAGGCCGTAATGTACACCAACTTGTTACGCGTGGTCAGCCTTCTACCCGCGTTCGTTGTAGCAACAAGAGGTTCTCCGATCTGGGTCATCAGTACGTGCGCTACGATCGGAGAAGCGTGTGCCTGCACCGCCGCTTTCCGATTCTTGTCGCGTCGGGACGGGATTCTCTTAAGTACTAACCTGATTCCCATCGTGGTCGTCGGCTCCTCCATAACGTGTACGCTGGGTTGGATCCATGTCGGCAGCGTCTCCGCCGATCCTGCGGTCGTTCTGGCAACTGCAACCCTGACTGCTGCAGTTGCGGCATCGATCGCGGTCATTCTCCTCCCCAGAGCCCGCCAGGAGTGCATCGGCTTCTTTCGACAGGTCGCTTCCACCGGCTTCGCCGTGGGCGTTGGACACGCGATGCGACGGTTGCGTCGCAAACGGAGTCGATGAGTCAGTGGATGACTCTTGAGGGACCGGAGATGATCACCACCTAATACTGCCCTACAGCGGGCCTCTTTTCGGAGTCTGGCCGACAGGACAGAAATCGACTTCGCAGGAAATGGCGACCGCGGATGATTACGCCCATAGCGACGACCAGTCAACCGACCAAACTTCGATCCGTCCGTTCGAGATCAGCGCGCATGCATCAAGGACACTGAGAAGCCGAATGGCGTAGGGCGCCCCCTTGGATAGTGGCGGAGAGTTTAGCCTTAAACGGTTGATCGAATGTGCGCGACACCTCCCTCAAAGTTTTTCAGACTTCCCGCTTTTGATTCCGCCAAGTCCGTTCGCGTTTCCCCCTCGGAGCAGGACATCCTCGATTACCTTGAGGTCATCGAACTCACCGAGTGCGATCAAATCCAACACTGCGATGCGCCCATCACCGAACTCCTCTCTGCACGACGCCTCGCTGGTCGGCGAGCACGTGCGATGCGCCACCGTCTATCGTGGGCAATGGCTGGCCGTGGCCAGCGGGAGTGCCGCCCCACGTCACCTCCAGGCCCGCGATGCTCTCTTGGGTTGGCCCCACGAGCAATGCCGCCGCCGACG
>JAEUHE010000233.1 GCA_016793885.1 Verrucomicrobiales bacterium | reverse complement strand
GGAACCTTTAGGCGTCCTTGGCGCATAAAGCGGCCGTAACTGATCACGCCCCCTCAGGTCTGCGCAAGACTTTTTACCAACAATTCAGCAATCATGCGGGAGTGGAGCTGCCACACCCAACCTAGGCCTGTCCCTTCTCCTGTTTGTCTAGACTCGCTGAATTTCAGCGTACCATCCTTCCTGAAGCAGGAGGCGCTAGGGACGCTGGTAAGGGGCGGAGGCGGCCCTCCCTCTATAAGGCCTGTCCCTCCTCTTTCTCTAAGGAGGGCTCCGCCTCCAGCCAACGGTCAGAGTCAGACCGCTAGAACGAAGCCTGAGTGAGGAACGCAGGCGCGGCGAGGCGCGCCTCGGCCGACGTGGCCTGTCCCTGGTGTGGTGGCTGCCAAGGCACGAAGGGCAGGGGCAAGGAAGGTGGTCTGTCCCTGGGCAGGCGAGAACTGGGTGGAAAAGGTCTGACTTCCTGTGACCGACAGGGGGTGCGCTCCCACAAGGTGCAGCCTGCCGACCGTTTGTGTTGATTTCTAGACTCGAGCACTCAAGATCTGATCCTTGATTCAGTCTCAAGTGCGTCCACAAACACGGAACACGCTGAGTTCAACACGCGAAAACATTTGAGCAACATCGCACTTGCATGACAGAAGCAGTTGCTGAAGAGCCCCCCCGAGGCTTACGTCGAAAGACCTATCTCCACGTCATCCTTCCTCTGTTCTTAACCTCGATCATTGCCTACCTGGATCGGGTCAATCTCAGCTACGCGGCCTTGACGATGAATCAGGACCTTGGCTTCAGTCCGCAGGTGTTCGGCTTGGGTGCTGGTGTCTTTTTTGCGGGGTATGTGCTGTTTGAGATCCCAGGGGCCCTGATTGCGGAAAAATACAGCCCGAAATGGTGGCTCGCCCGGATCATGATGAGTTGGGGCTTGGTTTCCGGCCTACTGGCCTTTGTCACCAAACCCTGGGAATTCTATGTTCTGCGCTTTCTGTTAGGTGCGGCGGAGGCAAGTCTGTATCCCGTTCTCTACGCCTCGTGCATCCCGCGATGGTTCAGTTCCACGGAACGACCCAAAGCGATCGCACTCCTGCTCACCTCGCTCCAGATCTCCAGTATCCTCGGAGCACCACTTGCAGGCTGGTTGGTCGGATTTGAGTTCCTAGGCATGAAGGGCTGGCAAACCTTGTTCATCCTCGAGGCCCTTCCAGCCATCGGATTCGCCTTCGTTCTGCTCAGGTGGCTCGCCGATTCCCCTCGAGAAGCTCGCTGGCTCTCGGAAGAAGAAAAGTGCTTTTTGGAAAACCGGTTTAACCGCGAGGTGGAGGCCAAGAACTCCATCCGGTCCTACACTCTCTGGGAGGCATTTAAGGACCGGGAAGTGATAAAACTCTGCGTTGCCTATTTCCTGTGGATCACGGGGTTTTGGGGGTTCGGCTACTGGATGCCTACAGTGCTCAAAGCCGCATCCGGCTGGTCCAACCTCGCGGTCGGATGGATGATAGTCGTCCCGATGTGCCTCTCGCTGGCTTTCATGCTCTGGATCGGGGATCACTCCTCAAAGACCGGAGAAAAACGCTGGCACGGTGCTATCGGGATGTTCCTCGGAGCATTGGGGCTGGGCTGTGGAACCATGACGGAGCAACCCCTACCCGCCTTTCTGTTTATGTGCCTGGCGGCAATAGGCGTCTACGCACCCTTCGGGGTATGGTGGTCCTATCCAACCACCTTTCTATCCGGATCGGCAGCGGCCGGAGCTATTGGGCTCATCAACTCTTGCGGCAACGTCGGCGGGTTCGTCGGACCCTACCTCACGGGCTTTCTCAAAGAGAAAACCGGAACTTACACCGCCGCCTGGCTCTACTTGGGGTTCTCTCTCGCCTGCGCGGGCGCATTGATGCTCACTTTCAAGCGACACTCGCCCACCAGCCCGATCCGTCGATAGTGAGGGTGGAAGGCGTTCAGGGCTTTTTCTCCAGCTTTTTCCAATTTTCCTGGAAGACGACACTGGGATCAAAGAGTGGGTCGTTGCTTAAAATATAAGTTCCATCCCCTTTGCTCCAAGCTTCCTTGTAGCCGGAGCTCAGTTCGATGCGTCCGCCTCCAGGCTCGCTCCAGCTCTCCACCCCACGAAGCACTTGCCCCCAGCTCTCGTGAAGGCGATCTCGACTGGCCTGAGAGTCCTCCCAGGTTCTCCGTTGAAGATCTCCGATCTCTTGCTGAGTCTGTCGCCACATCGCTGCGCGTTTCGCTGTCTCCTGCTGCTCCACCTGGGCAATATTCGTATAGACTCGTTGAACAGCGGCCTGCCATTCGGGATTGATGCGCAGGCTTGCCACGATGGTGCTGAGTAGCTTCTCCAGGTCCTTCTCACGCCCCGGAGGCCCCGAGAGCACCGTTTTGACATTCGCTTGGCACTGATAACTCGCGAAGGTTCCTCCGTTGATCAGATTGGGCATGAAGGAGACGGTTTGTGCGACAGCGCACAGGACGATACCGACCCGCCCGTCAGCCCATCTCACCCGTCCGATCTCAGCGCTCGGGCGGCTCTCCACGGGCACTCCGCTGGCCCGGAATGCTGCGTTGGCCGCTCGGGCTTGCTCCAACATCGCTTTACTCAGCGGCTCATTCCGCTCGTGGCTGACCAAGGTTGCACCCGCGAGATCGTGAGGAAGCAAAACTTCGCGAAGATATTGGGCGGCGTCCAACGGACGGGCCAAGCCACAACCCGCGCCGCCCAAGGCCGCGCTGTTCTGAGCATGCTGGAGCATCATGGGGTCGTCGTGCCATTGCCAATTTTTTTGGGGGAAAACATCCAAGCGAAACTCGCGGCCCGGGGAGGTCGCGCTGAAGCGATTTTGAACGGCGTCCGCAGGACACGGAATATTGATGATCCAGCGGACCCCCCCCTCAGTGCGCCACGATTTTGGCAGGAGCAGACTGTAGGCCTCCACAGGTTGGGCGAACCCGTTCTCGTCCTTGACGCGAACCCGTTGCCAGACCTGGTAATCCTTGCCCTCAACGAATGAGGCGCTCTGGGCGGGACGATCTGCCGACTTGCCTTTTCTGTGATTGGAAGATGGATCCCCCAAAGGCTGCGGCGAAGTTCCCTGGCCCAATGCGAGCGCAAGGGAGACGGTCACGCACAGCGACACAGTCATCCAAACCCTCCCTGCCCACCCACCCAGCAACCGCGACTCGACTCGACTCATAAGCATCAAGCAAGGGTGATCAAACAGCAAAGGGAGCCAAGCCAATTCTCGTGACTTGCTCAAATACTAGGAGAGGCTACAGATTATCGCTTAATCACGCATGTCCGTAGAATTTAAAGATTATTACGCCACCCTCGGAGTGCCGCGGGACGCCAGCCAGGAAGACATCAAGAAGGCCTTCCGGAAGCAAGCACGCCTGTACCATCCGGATGTTGCCAAGGACAAGAAAGCTGCCGAGGAGAAATTCAAAGCGCTCAACGAAGCTAACGAGGTGCTCAGCGATCCGGCTAAGCGGCAGAAGTATGATCAGCTAGGTGCGAACTGGAAGGAAGAGAGCCGCTTCCAGGAAGCGGCCGGACGCCAGAACCGCCGAGGCCGGGGCACCCCAGGAGGCTCCTCGCAGGAATTCCACTTCGGTGGAACGGGTTTCAGCGACTTCTTCGAGCAGTTCTTCGCCGGCGGCAGTCGGCATGGGTTTCCGCAGGACGAGGGCGTCTTTGGTGGGGCAGCCCAAGGTCGTCCCCGCCCCGGGAGCGATATCGAGGGTGATATCCTAGTGACCTTAGAGGAAGCCATGACTGGGACGGTTCGTCGCATCTCGCTGCAGTTGGTGGATCCGCGGACCGGTCAGCCCGAAACTCGGTCCATCCAAGTGCGTATCCCACCCGGTGCTGCCGATGGAAAGCGAATCCGAGTGCCCGGACAAGGAGAGCCAGGTTCCGGCGGAGCACCGGCCGGCGACATTTACCTGCGCGTCCGCCACGCGGCTCATCCGGAGTTCACAACCCGGGAGGCCGATCTTTATCACGAATTGGAAGTCGCTCCCTGGGAGGCGGTGTTGGGAGCAGAGATCGTGGTTCCAACGTTGGACGGCAAGGTAAAACTCCGCATTCCGCCCGGCACCGAAAATGGGCAACAGCTACGGGTGCGCGGACGCGGGTTGCCCAAAGGAAAAGGCACCGAACGGGGGGATTTTCATGTGATCGTAACCGTTCAGCTTCCAACCCAACTGAACGAGGAAGAGCGAGCTCAGTGGGAAAAGCTCAGGGACCTGTCTCGGTTTAACCCTCGAACCAGCCCTTCGCCATGACAAAACCCCATTGCGACGCACCCGCAGGCTCGAGCGAGGACCGAACCGAGCCAGAGACGGTATACACCGTGGAACTTATGGTGCAGCTCACCGGTGTGTCTGACGATATGCTTCGCTGCTATCAGCTGGAAGGCCTCATTTCGCCGACGAACGGTCCGACGGCAGACCGCCCCTCCTTCGATGATGAGACGCTCCGCACGCTTCGACGAATCGAACACCTCAAAACCGCCTACGGGATGAGCCTTCCCGGAATTCGACTACTGCTGCACTTGCAGGCAGAAACCGAGCGGTTGCAGGCGGAGCTTCGAGCACAACGATGAGCAGTTTTGTCGCACGAGGGGGGCTGTGGGTGATCGCCCAAACCCTGCTTACCGTCGCGGCCCTTGGTGCTGGACCGCTGCTAGCGGCGGATGCCTGGCCCCGGCTGTGGAGAATCCTGGGGATAACCATCCTTGCATGCGGTGCCTATTTCGGAATCGCGGGGGTCATGGCCCTTGGAACGTCCCGCACCGTATACCCTCGCCCTCTTCCGGGCGCCCAGCTCATCAGAACCGGGGTTTACCGCCGAGTGCGCCATCCACTGTACACCAGCCTCATGCTGGTCACGGCAGGCTGGGGTTTGTGCTGGAGTAGCCCATGGGCTCTCGTGGGGTGCGGGGCGCTGTCCGCGATGCTGGTCGCAAAAGCCACCGCCGAGGAAGGTTGGCTTCGCCAAAAATACCCCGGCTATGCCGAATACGCCGCCGAGGTGCCACGCTTCTTTCCGCTCATCCGCTGAATTCTGGACACGGAACTCCTCGCAATTTCTCCAGCTCGGTAGTAGGTTGCCAAGAATCAGATCCTATGGCCGAAGACCGAATGCAACGGCAGCGCTTCGAGAGGAAGTACCGTATTCCGGAGCAGCTGGCGATCGCCGTGCGTGATTTTGTCAGCACCCAGCTTGAACTCGATGAGTTTGGTGCGAATCACCCGCAGCTCTCCTATCCGGTCCACAGCCTCTATCTCGACTCCGACGGACTGGACACCTATTGGATGACGATCAATGGGGACAAAAACCGATACAAGCTTCGACTGCGTTTCTACGATAACAAGCCCGAGTCACCCGTCTTTTTCGAAATCAAGCGCCGGGTGGATGAGATCATCATGAAGCAGCGGGGGGGAGTCCGGAAAGTGGCAGTTCCCCTGATTTTGGCGGGACAATTGCCCGAAGCCGAACACCTGATCAGTCAGCAGCCAAAGCATCTCAGCGCAATCCAGGAGTTCTGCAGACTCACCCAACTCATCGATGCCAAGCCGAAGGTTCACGTCGCCTACTTGCGAGAAGCGTGGATTCACCCGGACACGGACGCGGTGAGGGTCACCTTCGATCGGCAGGTCAGAGGCGAAGCTGAACCGACCATCCGCTTTAGAACCGACATGATCCAACCCGTCGAGCCGTTCGGGAAAGACGTGATCTTGGAGATCAAATTTACGGATCGATTTCCCAATTGGTTGCGGGAAATGGTCGAGGCCTTCGACCTGGAACGCTGCGGAGCAGCTAAATACTGCGAATGTGTCGAACAGCTGGGCGAGGAACTCCTGGGCTCCGGCCTTACCAAAATCGCCCAAGCCCGCGAGTTCGAAGGAAAGTCCGGCGACTAGGCCAAATCTCCGAGGACCGCGAGGGCCACACAAGGGTGTGATTTAAAGTGAGTGAGGTCAGGGGATCCCGACTCCGTCGAGGGGGCAAAAGCGGCAGAGGGCTGCACGCACTCCAAAATGGGCCGAAATCGTGGCGAAGCGTCTTGGAGTGCTGTAGCCCTCTACAGCTTTTCAGCACCCGACGGTGCCGGATGATCTCACCCACTTTAAATCACACTCGCCACGCAAGCACCTTCGACTTGAAGCTTGTCCAAGGGGGCATCACTCTCAGCTTCGTTGAATCTCCAGCGCGCATTCGGTTCCCTGGCCTGCACTCTAGTGGTAGCCAGTTTTACGTCAGCCGCCCCCCTTCGTTTCAGCGCCGATATCCTACCCCTGCTCGCAACCCACTGTCTCCACTGTCATGGACCGGATGAGGCCAAGCGGAAGGCCGACCTGCGACTGGATGTCCGCGAGAGCGCTGTCGCGGAACGATCAGGAACTCGAGCCATCGTTCCAGGAAAACCGGAGCTGAGTGATCTCATCCACCGCATCACCTCGGCCGACCCGAACGAGGTGATGCCCCCGCCTACGACGCACAAGCCGGCGCTCCAGCCGAACGAGATTGCCACGCTGACACGCTGGATTGCGGAAGGCGCGGTGTGGGGAAAACACTGGGCCCTGGAGCCTCCTCAACGGGCAGCTCCACCAGCGGGCTTCGAGCATCCCGTTGACGCGTGGGTAGGCTCGGCCCTGGCGCGCGAAGGCCTAAGACTCTCCCCTCCGGCTGCAAAGCATCGGCTTCTGCGTCGGATTTCGTTCGATCTGACAGGACTTCCGCCCAGCGCCGAGGAAGCGGCAGATTTCGAGCAGGACCAATCCCCAAAAGCCTTCGCCCAGGTCGTCCAGCGGCTGCTGGCCTCGCCTCACTTCGGAGAGCGCATGGCCATGTGGTGGCTCGACGCAGCGCGATATTCCGACACGGACGGCTTCCAGCAAGACGCAGAACGAACGAACTGGCCCTGGCGGGATTGGGTGGTGGCTGCTTTCAATGCCAACATGCCTTTTGACCAGTTCACCCGCGATCAATTCGCCGGAGATCTGCTGCCACAGGCCAGTCCCGACCAGCAACTCGCCACCTGCTTTCATCGAAATCACATGACCAACGGGGAAGGAGGACGTGACCCGGAGGAGTCGCGCGTCGACTACGTCCTCGACCGGATCAACACCGTGGGTACCACCTGGCTGGGCTTAACGCTGGGTTGCGCGCAGTGCCACTCACACAAGTTCGATCCCATCTCCCAGGCCGAATACTACCGCTTGTCTGCCTTCTTCAATAGCATTGACGAAACCGGCAGCGCCGGCAGCGGAGCGAGGCCGTATCTCAGCGTCGTCTCGCCGGCCGCCCAGCGTTCCCTTGCGGAGATAGGGAGTTGGGTGGAATCGCGAAAGGCTATCGAACTGAAGGCGCGCCGGAACGCCGAGAATCCATTCAACGGATGGCTTGCCGAGCGGCTCAGGGAGGCACGTGCCGGAGTTCCGGTCTGGCAAAGACTCGAGGCACGGAGACTGGAGAGCGCCGAAGGGACCGAGCTCAGGCAGTCAGCGGACGGCATCGTCCGAGCCAGCGGCCCTCGCCCGAACCAGGACGATTACCGGCTGGTGTCCCATCCTGACAGCTCGCGGGTCACCGGTCTGAAACTTGAAGTTTTCCCGCACCCCGAACACACCCAGGGCCGCTTTACGCGGGGGCAGAGTGGAGAGTTCATTCTGACCGACTTAAAGCTCCAGGTGCGTCACCAAGGTCAGTCCGGACTCCGCGATGTCGCGCTGGCCTCAGCCGTGGCGGACTTCTCGGCTGACACCAAAGCCAACGACGGTTATGGCAATGTCAAAGACACTCTCGACGATGACCCTCGCAACGGGTGGACGACTCAGGGGGCAACGAACGTAACCGCCCATGTGGCCGTGTTCGCTCTAGCGGAGCCGCTCCGGCTGGCGAGTGATGAGGAGATGATTATCGAGCTGCGCCATCGCTCGACGCGAGGGGATGCCAACATCGGGCGCTTTCGTGTGTCGGCCACCAGCCAACTGGGAGAAACGGTTCAGAGCGTTAAAGCTTCCCCCCTCGAAGAGATAGCCACCGCCGCTCCCAGCGATACTTCCTCCATCAACCCGGAACTGCGCGGGCGGCTATTCGCTCAGTTTTTGGAGGAGCACGAGCCGTATCGGGATGCCAGGCAGGCGCTGGATCGGGCCACTCGCCAGCTCAACGAAACCAGGAAGGCCGCTGAAAAATTGAACGTCATGGTGTTGGCGGATCGACCGGAAGCCCGCGAAACTCATGTGCTGATCCGCGGGGTCTGGGATAAACCCGGCGAACGCGTTTCCGCCGGTGTGCCGGCCAGCATCGCTCCTTGGCCAGAGGGCCAACCCACCAACCGGCTGGGTCTGGCTCTGTGGATCACTTCACCCGACAATCCACTCTCGGCGCGAGTCCTGGTGAACCATCTCTGGCAGCTTCTCTTCGGCTTCGGCCTGGTGCGCACTCCGGAGGACTTCGGCCTGCAGGGAGAGCGCCCCACCCATCCCGAACTGCTGGATTGGCTCGCCTGTGAACTCATCGCCAGTGGCTGGAACATTAAACACCTACTAGCTCTCATCGTTTCCAGCGCCACTTACCAGCAGGATTCCACCATCCAGCCCACCTTGCTCGCGCGTGACCCGGATAACCGCCTCCTCGCGCGAGGAGCCAGGTATCGCTTGCCAAGCTGGATGCTCCGCGATGCCGCGTTGCGCGCCGCCGGACTGCTCAATCCCGCCCTGGGAGGACCTCCTATCCGCCCCTATCAACCGGAAGGGGTGTGGGAGGAACTCTTCATGGGGCGGTTCAAATATGAACCGAGCCAGGGCGGCTCGCAGTATCGTCGTACCCTTTACGCGTTTTGGCGTCGGGCAATCGCACCCACATTCCTCTTTGATTCGGCACAGCGACGGACCTGCGAAGTCCGCGTTCCCAGGACCAACACCCCACTGCAAGCTCTGACGCTGCTGAACGACGAGACGTATCTCGACGCCTCACGCGCTCTGGGCAAGTGGGCGTTGGAGTCCGGAACAACCCCATCGGAACGAATCCAGGCCTTGTTTCGACGCATCCTCTCCCGCTCAGCCACGGATCGCGAATGCGAAATCGTCCAGCATCAGCTGGAGGAAGCGACAAGCCACTACCAGTCTCACCCCGTGGATGCCGCCAAACTCTTGCGCCGCGATGAGGTCAAGATCCTGACCGATGGGGATTGGATCTCGGAAGCCGCCTACAGTATCGTCGCCAGCCTTCTGCTGAACCTTGATGAAGCCATCACCCATGAATGACTCCCTCCAGATAAGCCGCAGATACTTCTTGGGAAACGGCCCGGGAGTTTCCATTGGAGCGATGGCCTTGTCCTCGCTCCTGGGTCGTGTCTCACACGTCGCGGCCCAAAGCTCAGCGACCTCGCGCCTATCGGGACTGCCTCATGGGGCACCCCGCGCCAAGAATGTCATTTTCCTCACCCAGTCCGGCGGTCCCTCTCAGATTGAACTCTTCGATCACAAGCCAGGCCTGACGAGATGGGCCGGAACTGAGCTGCCAGCATCTGTTCGTCGCGGCCAGAGACTCACCACGATGACCTCGAATCAGAAGCAGCTGATCAAGCCTGCCGCCACTCAATTCAAGCGCTGCGGCCAAAGCGGGGCGAACATCAGCGAGTGGCTTCCCCACCTGCAGGGAGTGGCGGACGAGCTGTGCTTCATCAAGTCGATGCACACGGATGAGATCAACCATGCGCCGGCGATGACCAAATTCCTGAGCGGCCACCAGATCCCGGGGCGCCCCAGCCTAGGCGCCTGGGTCAGCTACGGCTTGGGCAGCGACAACCGTAATTTGCCTGACTACCTAGTGCTGCTCTCGAAGATGCAACGGCCAAGTGATCAGCCACTTTATGACCATTACTGGGGCAGCGGATTCCTGCCCTCGCGCTATCAGGGAGTCAAACTGCGCAACGCGAAGGAACCGGTGCTCTATCTCCAAGATCCGGAGGGACTGCCTCGACCGCTCCGTCGCAAGATGCTCGATGGCCTGGCGCAGCTGAATCAACTCCGCCTGGAAGAGACGGGTGACCCCGAGATTGGGACTCGCATCCGACAATATGAGATGGCTTATCGGATGCAGGCGAGCGTGCCGGAGCTGACGGATCTGAGTGACGAGCCCGAAGAGGTTTTCAACCTTTACGGATCCGATTCTCGACGACCAGGCAGTTATGCGGCCAACTGCATTCTGGCGCGTCGCCTCATCGAGCGCGGCGTGCGGTTCGTGCAGCTGTTTCATCCAGACTGGGATCATCATAGCCGGCTCACCTCCTGGTGCACCGCGCGGTGCCGGGACACGGATCAAGCGAGCGCAGCCTTGGTTCTCGATCTGAAGCGTCGTGGATTACTCGACGACACGCTCGTGCTTTGGGGCGGTGAATTCGGCCGAGGGGTCGCCGGGCAGGGAGTTTGGGATAGCCCGGAGGCGGGACGCGATCATCATCCACGCTGCTTCACGCTGTGGATGGCCGGGGGAGGCGTGAAGCCCGGGATAACCTACGGAGCCACTGACGAATTCAGCTACAACGTCGTCGAGAACCCGGTGCACGTGCACGATCTCCACGCCACGATTCTTCATCTGCTGGGCATAGACCATGAGCGATTCACCTATCGCTCCCAAGGTCTCGACTTCCGACTGACGGGTGTCGAGCCGGCCCGCATCGTGTCAGAGCTCTTCAGTTGAGGGCATCAGGGCTCGCTGAGGAATTTGGGAATTCGCACCCAGGGGTCCAAGGTGGTGTCATTCACCAGCGGCGGGCCCGAGGTGGTTCGACCGTTCGCGATGAGCCGGTTCATATGCCCAAACAGCTCCTGAGCCTTCTCGGGATGCTTCGCCGCTCTATTTACCGACTCACTCGGATCCCGGGTCAGGTCAAAAAGCTGCACGAATGGCGAAACGGTTAACTCTTGGCGAGTAGGCTTACGACCAAACTCGGCAACGGCACGACGCCACACCTCCTCATCCAATGGCAAATCCGAGGTTTCCGTTTGAGTTCCTGGCCCCGGTGTCAGGCAGAGTTTCCAACCCTCTGATCGAACCGCGAAGGCATGGCTCGACTCCGTGATCAGCGACCCTCGCACTGCCGGCCCTGCAGGATTTCGAAGCAGGGGCAGAAAGCTCAGAGAGTCAGGCGCTTGATCGGGCTCCAACTTTAACTCGCAAATCTCTGCCAGCGTGCGAGCAACGTCCATGGAGGAGACGAGAGACTGACAAACGTGACCGGGCTTCACCACCCCGGGCCACCTCACGACAAAAGGCACCCGGGTGCCGCCATCGTACACCGTGGCCTTATTTCCGCGCCACGGACCAGCGGCAAAATGTCCATCCTTCTCCAACTCATGAAGCTGACTGCGGGTGGCCTTGGCCAATCGACCCGCATAGGCGCCGGGGCCGTTATCCGAGGTGGCCAAAACCAGAGTGCTTCTTTCCAGCCCTTGGGCTTTCAACCGGGACAAGACACGCACCACGCAGTGGTCGGTCTCCATCACCATGTCCCCATAGAGCCCCAAGCGACTTCTTCCCGCGAAGCCTTGCCCAGGGCTCAACGGGGTATGAGGTCCGGTAAGTGCGAGATACAGAAAGAAAGGGGCTGAGGCCGGAGACTTCCCCGCCTCCGCGATGAAGGCCTCAGCCTGGGTGGTGATGCGGTCGAGACATTGGTCGAATTCGAAATCAGCCGCCGCCGGGCCCAGGCGACCAAAAGCGGAGCAACCCTTGATCGCATTGACCGGTCCCATCCATCGATGGTTCTTGAGGAACGCATAGGGAAACATGTCGAGAGAACCCGGGAGAATGAAGCTGTCGCTAAAGCCACACTGGTTCGGCCCGAACGTAAGCGGCTGTTGGTAGTCCACATTGGCCGGTCCTTGGTTCTGACCGTTGGTGGTGACCATCGATGTTCCCAGATGCCATTTTCCAAAGTAGCCGGTGCGATACCCCACGCGTTGCAGAAGGTGGCCGATGGTAAAAGTCTGCGCGCCCAGCCGCGGATTGAGGAAGGCCCAAGGGCCGTCGGATTTAGGTCGCTGAAAGCGCCACGAATACCGACCGGTCATGATGGATAGCCGAGAAGGCGTGCACCAGGAACAAACCGTGTGCGCATCCGTAAAACGCATTCCCTCCCTCGCCAACTGATCAAAGCCAGGGGTGGCAACCTGGCACCGATCTCCTCCAAAGCTCTTGATGTCCCCATATCCCAGATCATCCGCCAGGATCAAAACGATATTGGGTCGAGGATCGGCTGCCTGCGCCGCGCCCAGAAACAGGCTGAGGAGCACAGCAACTCCACCCAGGTGTTGGGCCAAGTGACAAAACCAGTGAGGCTGGTTACGCTTCAGGCTTTTCATAGTTGAGTCGGCGCCTCAGGTGAATCCTGTGAGGAATGGAACCACAATGAGGAGGGGAAGCGATCCAGCGCCAGCAGAAAATCCGAGGAACCAGCCCCCTCAGTTACCCGCTTGTCAGGTTCCGATCACTCGGTCCACTATCCAGTCCATGACACTCCGCCTACCGCTCCTTCTAGCAGTCTCCCTCTGGCTGAACCATACGAGTCTGGCCGCGGACCAAGCCCCAATCCGGGTGGTGGTGTGGGATGAGCAGCAGCCCCAGCAGCGCCTGGCATACTCCAATTTCTTGGGAAACGAAATCGCCACCTACCTCAAATTGCAACCCGGGCTGCAAGTCCTTTCCAAGCGGCTGGCCGACCCCGATCAAGGGTTGGGATCGGCGGTGCTCGATGCGTGCGATGTTCTGATCTGGTGGGGTCACGTGCGGCAGAAGGAAATATCGACAGCCACCGGACAAGACATTGTTCGTCGCATCAAGGCCGGCCGGCTCAACTTGATTGCGCTGCATTCAGCGCATTGGTCGACTCCATTCGTCGAAGCAATGAAGGAAAGGGCTCGGGAGGATGCCCTCAGCGCCTTGACTGCTTCCGAGCGCGAACAGGCAGTTCTGGTGGAAACGAACCGCTATGCGAACTTCTTTACGCCCCCCAAGTACGACGACTTTATCACCCCGTATGCCTGGTACCGCAAGCAGCCCGACGGGAAGGTCCAGATCACGCTGGCGACTCCCAACTGCTGTTTCCCTGCCTATCGACCTGATGCGATGCCCAGTCAGATGCGCGCATTGCTTCCCGACCACCCCATAGCAAAAGGGATTCCCAGAGAGTTTGCGGTGCCTCAAACGGAGATGTACAACGAGCCCTTCCACGTCCCGCCCCCCGACGAGGTGGTCTTCGAGGAGCGATGGCAGCCGGGAGAATGGTTCCGCAGCGGGAGTGTTTGGAAACTTGGCAAGGGCAGAGTGTTCTATTTCCGTCCCGGCCACGAAATGTACCCGGTCTACAAACAGCCCCACTGCCTGCAGATTCTGGATAACGCGGTGCGCTGGCTCGCAGGAAAGGAATCGTCCCAATGATGCCGCTAGCTCTTCGACTCTTAAAAGGGACGCCTCCACGGTTTTTGGGTCGCCTGGGTTTGGCACTCGGCCTTCTCACCGGGATTGGCTCGGAAGCAGCCGATTCGCCCCGTCCTGGGGACGAGCCCGGGATCGATCACGCAGCGATCATTAAGGCCTGGAATGGAGAAAGCCTGGCGCGCGGCGCCAAGCTTTATCAGAGCATCTGCATCACCTGCCATGGCAGCCTGACCCAAGCTGGATCCTTGCCAACCTCCCGCCCGTTCTGGAAGGAGCCGTTCAAGAACGGCAGTGATCCGCTGAGCATCTACCAAACCCTGACCCTCGGCTTCGGACAAATGCCGGCCTGGACGTTCCTGACACCGGAACAACGCTACGAGACCATTCACTACATCCGCGAGGTGTTCGTACGGCCGCACAATCCCGCCTCCTATTTTCCCATCACCACCCAATACCTTGCCTCGTTGCCCAAAGGCACTGGGTCCGCCAAGAAGACCGCCGAGATGCTGGAGTTCGAGAAGGGGCCAAAGTACTTACGCATGGATTTTGGCCCGGCACTGTACTGGACGCTACAGGTCGAACCCGGAAACATCGCCTACAAGGGCATCGCCATCCGCCTGGACGAAGGCCCGGGGGGAATTTCCCAGGGCCAGGCCTGGATGCTCTACGATCACGATACTATGCGGGTCGCAACCGCCTGGACCGGCGATCGATTCGTCGATTGGAAGGGAATCGCCTTCGACGGATCCCATGGAACCCATACTGCTGTGGTAGGCGACCAGGCTTTCGTTAACCCCGTCGGTCCCGGCTGGGCGAATCCAGTGACCGGACTGTTCGATGATCCTCGCTTGCTGGGTCGCGACCACAGACCTTATGGGCCGTTGCCTCGCACCTGGGCGCATTTCGAAGGGACGTATCTTCACAGCAACAAGGTCGTGGTCGCCTATACCGTGGGAGACGCGCGGATCCTCGAACTTCCCGGCCGGGAGTCGAACGAAAATGGGACAGTCTTCTCCCGGCTGTTGAATATCGGGAAATCTTCCCACGACCTCCAGCTCCGAGTCGCGCCAGAAAGCTCAGCGGTAGCCATGGTCGGCGGCGACCGGGCTGAACTCGTTCGCAAGGACGGCTTCAGTCTGCTCTCGATCCCCGCCTCCGCCACACCCCTCCGGGTCAAATTGTTGATTGGGCATTCGACCGCGGCAGCGAAACTTCAAACCCTGGTCTCGGCCTCGGCGCCAGCGGCGGATCTCGAGCCGCTCACCAAAGGCGGGGTCCCGCGCTGGAATCCTCCTATCGCGACCCGAGGAAAGCGCGGGAATGAGAATGGCCCATTCGCCGTCGATGAACTGACCAGTCCAGCCGACACCACCAATCCCTGGCACTCGTGGCTGAGGTTCGGAGGTTTTGATTTCTTCAGGGACGGCAAACGCGCGGCGATCTGCACCTGGAACGGGGATGTTTGGATCGTGAGCGGCGTGGATGCCGATCTGGAGCAGCTCACCTGGAAGCGAATCACATCGGGCCTGTTTCAGCCGCTCGGGGTAAGGATTGTGAACGAGACGATCTATGTCACCTGTCGGGACCAGATCGCACGGCTTCATGATCTGAACGGCGACGAGGAAATCGACTTCATCGAGAATTTCAACAACGACCATCAGGTCACGGAACACTTCCATGAATTTGCCATGGGGCTGCAGACGGACAGCGAGGGCAACTTCTATTACGCCAAATCTGCGCGACACGCTTTGAAGGCCGTGGTGCCGCACCACGGAACCCTCCTGAAAGTGAGTCGCGACGGGCTGCGCACCGAGATCGTCGCCAACGGTTTTCGGGCGGCCAATGGTGTCTGCGTAAACGACGATGGCAGCTTCTTCGTCACCGATCAGGAGGGTCACTGGACGCCCAAAAACCGCATCAACTGGGTGCGACGCGGAGGATTCTACGGCAACCTCTTCGGCTACCATGATCGGGTGAGCAGTGCCGATAGTGATATGGAGCAGCCACTGGTGTGGATCACCAACGAGATGGACCGTTCACCCGGCGAATTGCTCTGGGTCACCAGCAAAGGATGGGGCGCGCTTCACGGGTCTCTATTGAACCTCTCCTACGGAACCGGAAGAATCTTCATCGTTCCCCATGAGAAAGTGGGAGAACAGCTGCAAGGGTGGGTTTGCCAACTCCCGCTTCCCGACTTTCCAACGGGCACGATGCGCGGGCGTTTTCATCCGGACAATGGTCATCTCTACACCTGCGGACTGTATGCCTGGGCAGGCAACCGACAAGGGGATGGCGGATTCTTCCGAGTCCGAGCCACTGGAAAACCCGCTCATGTGCCGGTGGCGCTGCGCACACAGCCACAGACAGTCGAAATCAAGTGGAGCGACCCGTTCGCACCGGATTCAGCAACGGAGGTCAGCAACTACGAAGTCAAGGCATGGGCTTTGCGGCGCAGCGCAAACTATGGTTCCGAACACATCGATGAGCACAAGCTCAAGGTCACTCGAGCCAGCCTCTCCGCTGACGCGACGACAATCCGTCTGACAGTACCGGATCTCCTTCCAGCCTGGGGCATTGAACTCAAGATCAACCTGCGGGGTGCGGACGGTGGTCCAATCCAGCGAAGACTCCATGGAACTATCCACAGTATGGGAGGATCCGGCGGAGGCGATTAGATGCCGCCCACGCTGGCTCATCTTTGCCGCTAAGAATCGGGACTAGACAAGTTGTAGGGGATCCTCACTTCTTCGCATGAGTTCCTGATGCCGAAGCCGAGAACCCCTAGGGTTCAAAGAAATTAACCGTGGTGTGGAGCGCGATTATTTTCTTCTACGGACGCCAGCGCAGGCTGGGATGATTGGTAATCCCGCGATCCCGTTGAAAGTCCCAATAGTCCACATTTTTAAAATGGCCAACATGGCCGTCCAAGAAGAGAAAGTGAGCCCCATTCGCATGCAGGTTGGTGTGGACATTGTTCTGCTGAGCCACCGCCGCCAACTTCCCGTTGTCGAACATCCACACGGTGGCGGCTGGACGCCGAATGGAAGTCAGGTCGGCTTGTCGCCCGGTGCCGCGCCCGTTTACATGTTCGTTGAGGCAGTAGTGAAAGAGGTTCGCTCCGTTACTACGACGTCGATTGCTGGGGCATATCCACAGCGACCTGGCGGGCTCGATGGATTCATTGGTGCGCCACGGCATGTGATGATACGTAGGGAGAGAAAGGGTGCGCGGCAGGTCGACATACCACCCTCCATCCTGCGAGGTTCCGTTCGGGGTGCCATCCTTGGGCAGACGGTCGTCATGCTCGTTGGCATAAAGCAACGTCGCACGCCCCCATTCGCGGAGGTTGGCGAGGCATCCGACATCCCGAGCGCGATTTCGCGCGGAGATCAGCACCGGCGTCATCAAGCTTCCCAGCACCGCTAGAATGGCGAAGACCGAAACCAGCTCAACTAGCGTAAACCCCCGGACACGGGCCATCGGCGAGATAGAGCTCTCGCGGGCATGATTGGGTAAAAACATCCTTTGTCCTCCTTGGACAAACCCTCAAGTAGGCCAAAGCCGCGTTGGATGCAACCCGGAAATCGCGCCCGGCCGGAGTGCTATGGAGCGCGGAGACCTGTCTCCGCTTTGGCTTCAGGTTTCGGGCTGAGCTCGACGCGGTTCGTCAGCCCAGGGGGTGGCCGGAACTTCAGCATCTGCTTCTGCTCAATCAGCTTGAGATCCCGCTTGAGCGAATACATCCGTTGCGCCGTGGCCACGCTGAACGCGCTAATGAGCGCCAGGACCATCAACACCGCGATCATGGCGGAGGCGTGCCGGCGACAGCGAAGGGACCGAGAGCTCTGGGTTTTCATGGAGGCATGCGACCGGACGCGGGTGAGAGAGGAGCCAGAAACGTGAACCGGGGTTTGATGGCCGCATTGGTGCGACGGGACATCAGCTCGAGCTCCCAGCGCCAGCCGTCCACCTCCCCGCGCCGCTCGGCAAAGAATTGCGAGTTTTTGACCTCCGGAAGGAAAATCACTGGCTGCGCTTGGCTGGGATCCTGACGCCACACCTGGCCGGCTTTGAAGTGGTACAGAACTTCACCTCCCGACAGGGGCAAACGGAGCACGGCAAGTCCCTCCCCCGCCGCCTCGAGCCGGGGTCGGCCGACGGCCGCGCGAACTTCCCGACGCCAGAACTCTCCGGCCTGAACCGCGCGCACGATCTCGGCGGCGTTCCGGGAAAGCCCGCGCGATGTCACATCGGCCTGGTGGTAGGCCGAAATGGCCAACGTGAGGACCACCGCAAAGATGGCGATGTACACCAGCAACTCAATCAACGTGGCGCCGCGCTCGTTCTTCATGGGATCAAAAACTCCCTGGATTGACCGCGGAGCTTGACCCCCGGGTCGGGCCTCCAATCCAGGCGGACCCGATCGGAAGAGCGCGTAACGAAGAACCCGCCCGGCGGGAGCGAGACCTGCGACTCGGCGTTGACGGGGTATTCGGCCGCGCCCAGTTCCAGGTTCTTCCATGCGCCCGCCCGCAGGAACTCCGCCTCTCCGTCCAAGATCTCCATCACCACCGCCTCCCGATAGCTGTCTCTCACAATGCGTTGTTCGATCAAAAATTGAAACGCGATGGGGAAGACCGCCAGAACCAGAATCGCCATCGCCACCACCAATTCCAGCATGAGCGCGCCCCCCCGGAGGGAAGGCCCAGGAGCCCTGCGAAGAGATGTTCGTCGCGTGGTCACCATAGGAGCGCGAGATCCAGAAGCCGGATGACGAAGCCGAACACAGAAAGGGCGATCAGCCCGACCGAGACGGCGTTCAAGGTCAGCAACAGTGACACCCCCAGCTGTGTCAGCCCCTGCTGTTGCCGAAAGGCCAGCGCGTCGAGGCGCTCGATCCATCCTTCGAGCGCGGTGCAAAAGCTCCCACGTCCTGCTCCGGAGTTCTCCAGTCGCCACCGCAGCTCTCCTGCCCGATCCAGATGAGTTAAGGCCTCTCCAAGCGGAGAGCCCTGCTCCAGCTGGCGCAGGACCCGGCGTGCGCGCCGTTCGAAGGGGACATTCCCGGCACAACGGGCGGCGGCCGCGACGGCCGTCGCTTCGGGGACTCCGGCGTCGAGCAGGGTTGCCAATCCCGACGCGAAATCACGCCTCATACGTTGGCGGGCCCAGGGAATCCAGTCCGCCACCAGATCCCATAAGGGCAAACCGCCCAGCCGGAACCGCCGACCCAACTCCGGGCCGACCAGGTAGCTTAGCACCATCGGAATCACCAGCAGAAGCAGCACCAGCTGAACCCCCGCCAGGGGCTGAATGTACTCGGCCGCGGGATCGGTTCCCAACCCAGGCGAATCGACCATGTCGCGGCCGATGTCCCGCAGCTTCGGCAGCACCCAAATCCGGATGGTTCCAATCGCCAAGAGCGACATGGGCACCAGGGCGAAGGTCAGGAGCAGGAAGTAATTGAAACCCGCCATCACCTCGCTTCGAGCATCCGCTAGAAGTCGTCGGCAGGCTGGGATGACGCGTCGCACCTCTCCCACCTGGCCACCGATTTGCAGCTGGACGGTAATGGAGGAAGGGAGGAAGCCGGGCGCGTGCGCCAAAGCGCGATCCAAGCTCTCGCCTTGACGCAGCGATGGCTGCAGAAATTCCGACCACGGATCGAACAACGGCTCGCAGCTCTCGCTGATGGACCGGACCACCTCCTCCGCCGTCCGGCCCTCGCTCAGTCCCTGCTCCAAGAGATCCAAGAAGAGCCGCGCCCGCTCCTTGCGCCGGAGCGGCAGCCCCAGCAGCAGGTACATCAAATAAGGTCCCAGCACGAGCCAAGGCAGCAGCAGCAGAACAGCCCACTGGTACGCGTAGGCTTGGGCCAGGTCCTCCAAAGCGATCCCCGGCCCGAACAGCGCCTCGACATAATCAGCGATTTCCATGAATTCGCAGGGATGAATGGTCCATGGTTAAAAGCCCCCGGCCGATTGCAGCAGGTCGCCGACCCCTCGGCTGAGGACGAAGTACAGGGGCGAAAGCTGAACCACCAGCAAAAGGCCGAGAAAGCAAATCGAAACCGGGAGCGCGGCGTAGAGCATCAGCTCAAATCGGTACAGCGCGCGCCCATGATAAATCTCCGCCGCCCGCCGGAACCCGGCACCCCAATCCTCGCCGCTGCCGGCGACGATCCAGACAAAGAGCGGCGGAAAAAACAGGCTTTCGCGAGTGAGATCGGTGAAGCGCGTAACGCCGCCCGCCAACAGCAGCTGCCAGCGCAGCAGCTCCGCCTGCACACGCGAGCCCGTCTCCACCTGCTGCAGCAACGCGACCGCCTCGGACACCGGGCAGCCGCGGGAGATCATCAGGCTGAGGGCGGCGGCCAGCCGCGAGAAACTCGCTTCGCGGAAACCGGGCACCCGCCACCGCAGCCATTGGCGCACCCTGGCCGATCGCGCCCCCGCAACCCACAGGCCCGAGACGACCAGGATCAGGATCAAGGGCAACCACAGCTGCAGGAGCATCAAATTCAAAAACGTCGCCGAGGCCGGCGTCAGTCCCGTCGAGAACCCCACCACCGGCTCGGCGCTCGCGATGAACGGGGTGAAGACCGCCGCCAGCAGCGCCGAAAGAATCAGGCAGGCAATCAGAATGATCAACGGATAGATCAGAAGACCGTTCATGCGTGTCATAAGGTCGCCCGCCTTGCGATAGTAGTCGGCAAGCAAGAGGAGAACTCCCGGCAAATCATTGCTGGCCTGGCCAACCCGCAGCAGACACTTCAACAGCGCAGGAAGCTGGCGCTGCTCCAATGCAGCACTCAGGGGCAGCCCTCGGGCGAGATCTTGCTCCAGCCGCTCAAGCTCGGCGCAGAGGCGTCCCGACTTCATGGTCGAGGACAGCTGCCGGAGCGCCCCCTCCAGCGGGATGCCGGATCGCAGCATCCCCGCCAGCTGTTGGGTTACAAAGGAAAGCTCCTCAGGATTCATGGTTCATGGTCCAAAAGTTCGCTCCACCTCGGCCCGCGAGGTTTGGCCGCTGCCCACCAACAGCTCCGCCGACTGCCGCAGGGTCGTCGCCGGTTGAACCGATTCCGGTCCAAAAGCCCCGCGACGGGCGGAGGCGTCCGCTGGAAAGCGAAACCACTCCACCGCCGGGACGCGTCCTCGATAGCCCGTTTGTAGGCAGGAGGGACATCCTTGTCCCGCGCAGCCAGCGCAGGTACGTCGCAAAAGTCGCTGGTTCAGGACCAACAGGAGCGCGGAAACGACCGCGTGATGATCCGGGCACATCACCAGTAAACGCTCGAGCACTCCGCGGCATGAGCCGGCGTGGAGGGTCGAGATCACCAAGTGACCGGTCATCGCCGCCCGCACCACCAACCGGGCGGTCTCTTCGTCGCGAATCTCTCCCACCACAAGCACCTGCGGATCCTGGCGCAACAAATGGCGGGTGGCCTTCGCAAAGTCCAGTCCCAGGGCCTCCTGAATCTCCGTTTGCATCAGCCCCGGGATGATCTGCTCCACCGGATCCTCGATCGTGATGATCTGTCGGCCGCCCAACGAGATGAGAAAGCGCAGGCAGGCGTAGATGGTCGTCGTCTTGCCGCTGCCGGCCGGTCCGGTGAGCAAGACGAGTCCGCCAGGGGAGCGAAGCACGTTCTCCAGCTCGCGGCGTACCTCCTCAGGAAACTCCAGGGTGTCCAGCGTGCCGGCGGCCTGGTGTGGTTGGAAGAGCCGCAGCACGATTTTTTCCCCAGTCACCGTAGGATAGGTAGCAACCCGCAGATCCTGGTCGGCCCCCACCGATTCCCGAGAGATGCGCCCATCCTGAGGCAGGGAGTGCTGATAGGTCTTCAGCCGGCTGAGGTACTTGATCCGCCCGAACACGCGTTCGGCCAGCTCCCCTTCCAACCCGCCTCGGGGCACCAAAACTCCGTCCACACGAAAGGAGATCTCGGCTCGATTCCCAACCTGGTGAAGATGGATATCGCTGGCACCGCTGGCCTGGGCCTGATGAATCAACTCCACCAGGAACGCGGGTGCATCTGAATCCATTTCCTCTGGAGCTGACGTCTGCTTTGACATGTCGCTGGTGCGGCAATCCGGGGTAGCTCTCAACACCCTGACCGGTAGCCGCCGGTCTGACAAGCGCGAGATTCTGGGCGAGGGCGACTGAGTTATGGGTAGGAGTGAGTTATGAGTTCCCGAAGCGGGCGGAGGAGGGGAACCGGTCGCCAACTCGTCACTGCTCATTCCTCACTCCTAACTCGTCACTCGTCACTCGTCACTTCCCCAATCCCCAATCGCAAATCCAAAATCTAAAATCCACTCAAGTCGCTCCAGGCTTGTCAGCCGGGGGGGACGATCGCTTAACATCGACCACAACGGATCCAATGATCCGACCGCATCATCTATCTCATGAAGAATCTGCAAATGGAGTTTCTGAAGCTCGGTAAAGGTAAGTCGCCCCAGCCCGGCAACACTGTCAAAGTCCACTACACGGGCTGGCTGACCGATGGCACCAAGTTTGACAGCTCGGTGGATCGAAACGAGCCGTTCGAATTCGTGATCGCAGGAAATCAGGTCATCCAAGGCTGGGATGAGGGCGTGGCGCGGATGCGAGTCGGCGATAAGGTGAAGCTGACGCTTCCCTCCGATTTCGCGTACGGTGACGCCGGATACCCTGGAGCCATCCCCCCCAAAGCCACACTGATCTTCGAAGTGGAGCTCCTGGCCATCCGATAGGTTTGACGGGTGGGAGGTCGGACCCTAGGGTTACACCATGATCGACGTGACCGAGACTCAGCCGCATCGCCCCTCCCAGCAGGGGGTCAGGACTCCCATGCCTCCGGCCCAGGTGAGCGCGCTCTCACGCGAGATCCTGGAGTTGAAGCGCAAACTCAACGCGGTGATCCTGGCGCACAACTACCAGATCAACGAGATCCAGGAAGTCGCCGATTACGTCGGAGACTCCCTCGGACTCGCCCAGCAGGCCGCCAAGACCCCGGCAGAAACCATTGTGTTCTGCGGGGTGCACTTCATGGCGGAGACCGCCAAAATCCTGAACCCCAACAAGCGGGTCTTGCTTCCCGATCGGGACGCGGGCTGCTCACTCGAAGAAAGCTGCCCCGGCGCCAAGCTGAAGGCGCTCCAGCAGACCAATCCCAAGTTCTACACCATCGCCTACATCAACTGTAGCGCCGAGGTGAAGGCCCTCAGCGATGTGATCTGCACGAGCGGCAACGCCGTGAAGATCGTCAAAGCGGCCCCGGCTGACCGCGATCTGCTGTTTGTGCCCGACGAGAACCTCGGCTCCTGGGTCATGGAGCAAACGGGTCGTCCCATGCACCTGTGGAAAGGCAACTGCTATGTGCATGTCGAATGGACCCACGCCAGTATCACCCGCATCCGTCAACAATACCCAGGCGCTCCAGTCGTCGCTCATCCAGAATGTACCAAGGCCGTGCGCATGCTCGCCGATGAAGTCTGCTCGACCGAGAAGATGGTGACCTACTGCAAGGCTTCTCCCGCCGGCCAGTTCATCATCGCCACCGAAGCGGGCATGCTCCACCGATTGGAACGGGAGTGCCCCGGCAAGATCTTCATCCCCGCCCCAACGGACAATTGTCGCTGCAACGAGTGCCGTTTCATGAAGATGAACACGCTCGAAAAACTGCACGATTGCATGCTCCGTGGGACCCCCCAAGTCACCCTTTCACCTGAGATCATCGAACGCGCTCGCTTGCCCATCGAGCGCATGTTGGAGATTTCAGCTAGGCCGTGACGGAGAAAAAGAACGGCCGCACCCGGGGTCAGGTGCGGCCGTTCGTTTTTACAAATACTTCGGTGCTAAGGTACTAGCGCAAGGTTCAGGCGGGGTTTTGCTGCGCCCAATCGCTGAGTCGGATAAACTCCCTAATCTTTCTCCGCTCGTATCGATGTTTGAGTGCCTTGGCAGGCCGGTCGTCGGCCTTACGGAATGGATGTTTCGTACTCCTCACTAACTCCGAGATCACGTCTAGGGATTTGGTCATAGAACTGTATCCTTTCTCGTAACAAAACTGAGCTTGAGCCATGCCAACCAAGGGTACAGACCGTTCCTCCTTCTGGAACGTGGCGAAACATGAACAAGCAGCAGTTCATCGCCTTCCTATACTGCCAAACCTGACGAAAACGTCAAGAGTTCTTCACAGAATTGACCATCCTATGTGGCAAAAGTCGCCAGGATGGTCAAAAAGGAGACATGCGAAAAAGTCCAGATCTCCACTCGCCTTCAGTCCGCCCCCGCTCCAGGAACCACCCCTCTCCCTCGAACGCTTTCTGTACCATGCCAAACTGATTTACCAATATCCCCGCCAGGATCAGGGCTCCACCGTTCGCAACCCGATTTAAGATTCTCTGCCGCTCGGCGATCAGCAAGTCATACATCAGGTTCGCACAGACCACATCATAACGTTGGGCAGCCCGCTTCGGGAGGCGCGCGAGATCCGCCTGCTCAAACCGCAACCGACGCTGCACCCCGTTCATCCGCGCGTTGGCGTTCGCCACTCGCACTGCCTCAGGATCGAAATCAAAGGCATGCACTGGTGCGTAGCCGAGCAACGTGGCTCCGATCGACAAGATCCCCGAGCCGGAACCGATGTCGAGTAGGGACTGAGAGACCGCCACCTTGCGCAGCCGAACCAGCTGACGCAGACAAAAGCGAGTCGTGGGATGGTTTCCGGTGCCAAAGCTAAGCCCCGGGTCCAAAACCAGCGTCGCCTGACCAGCCTTAGCCTTGGCTTGGCTCCAACTGGGCTTCACCAGCAGCAGCTTGCCCGGCTCCCACGGCTTGAAATGACGCTTCCACGAGGTGGTCCAATCTTCGGCTGGAACATGACGAATGGACACCCGCCCCGAGCCCACCTGAAGCCCGCTCTCGCGTGCGCGCAGCAGACCCGCTCGCAGCTCCGCCCGCCGAGCGGTGGTGATATCGCGTCGCCTCGGCACGAAAACGGAGACGACGGTTCGCCCTGTGATCGTGTTTTGCTGGGTGGCGGCCGCGAGACCGAAAACCGCGGTGAGCAACTCGCTCACCGCTTCCTCGGCTTCGGAAGTGGTGGCAACGGAGAGTTTCCAAAAGGGAATCGGCTTCACTTGGTATGCTTCCAGGGAGAGAAGTTGAGTAACTGAATCTCCACGCGGTCGGGCGACCAGTCCACAATGCTGACGCTGGCATAGTCGACCTCAAACATGCTCATTCGGCTGAGCGGCAAATCCAGCATCAGCGACAAGAGCTGACGGACGACGCCACCATGACAGAAAACCGCCACTGACTCGTCCACATGCTCTCCGAGTATATGACGTAAACACGGTTGAACCCGAGCCCGGTACCCATCCGCGGTCTCCGCGTTGGGAATACCCCCGGTCTCAAGCAATTCGAGCCAATTGAAGGCGCTCGCTCCAAACTTCTCCTGCACCTCGTGCCACCCCAGCCCGGTCCAATCGCCAAAGTCCACCTCCCGAAGGTCAGGCATCACTTGCGGTGCATGGCCGCCTCGATTCACGTAAGGAGCCAGGGTCTGCTGCACTCGCTTCATCGGGCTGGCATAAGCGGCCTGCAAAGGATGCTTGTGCAGATAATCTGCCAAGGCTTGGGCTTGCTCATGTCCATGAGCGCTGAGATTCATGTCGATGCGGCCCCCGAAAATCCGGTGATACCGCTCCTCCACTTCCCCGTGCCTAACCAGATAGAGACGTGTCGCCGATCGTTTCATGCCGAACGTGATTTAAAGTGGTTGAGATTGGAGGAGCCCGACTTCGTCGAGGGACAAAAGCGGCAGAGGGCTGCACGCACTCCAAAATGGCCCACAAACCTCGCGGATCGTCTTGGAGTGCTGTAGCCCTCTACAGCTTTGCAGCACCCGACGGAGTCGGGATCCCGTGCGAGACATCCCGATCTCACGCACTTTAAATCACACTCCTTCATGACTATTGAACCAGGGCAGCCTGCTGGGCCGCCAACAGTTGTTGGATGGATTGACGCCCCAGCCCCAGCATGCTCGCCAGCTGTGCATCACTGAAGGTCGACTCCTCGCCCGTACCCTGAATCTCGATGAACTGCCCGGCAGCATTCATGACCAAGTTCATATCCACCTCCGCCGCGACATCCTCCAGGTAACAAAGATCCGAGATGGGTGTGCCGGCTACGATCCCCACGCTCACCGCCGCCACCGGATGCAGCATCGGGCTCTGCTGGAGCTTACCAGCCGCCAACAGCTGGTTAATCGCCAGCATCAGCGCCACATAGCTCCCCGTGATGGCGGCAGTGCGAGTGCCCCCATCCGCTTGAAGCACATCGCAATCCACCCACAACGTACGTGAACCGAGCTTCTCCAGATCAATCGCCGCACGCATGGCGCGCCCGATCAGCCGCTGAATCTCCTGGGATCGGCCATCGATTTTGCCCTTGGAGCTGTCGCGAGCTTTCCGCTGGTGGGTGGAGTAGGGTAGCATGCTGTACTCAGCTGTGATCCAGCCACCTACCACGCCCTGCTCTTTCATCCAGCGAGGAACGGTCTCCTCCACCGTCACCGCGCAAATCACGCGGGTATTACCCCATTCAATAAGGGTGGAACCGTTCGCATGCGGAGCGAACTGATTCGTAAAGCGGATCGGACGTAACTGGTCCGCCGCCCGTCCGTCGGGACGAGGACTATTCAGCGATTCGGTCATGAGCTGGGAAGGGTAGCGTGCTCATGCGCAAAGGAAAGTGAAACCTAAAGCCGGCGACGGACGACGCTACCAGGGGACCAGGGACGATCACCTATGGACCGCGGTGGCACGACACCGCTGTTCCTTCACGCCACCTCACCCCTTCCAACGCCGACCTTTACAATGGGCACACCCTCCAGCCACCCCGCCGCCCGCAGGAAAAGCGGAGACGTGTCTCCGCAGTCCATAGAACCACCTCGCTGCTGGATCCCTCCCTACCTTAGTGACGATACGGGTTATGGCGAGATTCCATTCGAGCCCTGACCGGCCCTGCGTCGTTCAAAGGGAAGAGGGCTGCGTCGTGGAGAGCCTAGGGGGTGACGAACACCTGTCGGCCCTTGCGGAGTTGCCGCTGTGTTATCCTAAGTCTGGGGCAGGAGTGGGCTCGAGCAGAGTCTCGCCCTACCGCCGTGACGATATGGGGTCACTCGCCACTCGCCACTCGCCACTCGCCACTCGCCACTCGCCACTCGCCACTCGCCACTCGTCACTCATCACTTCCCAACGCACTTCCTCACCACCATCCGTGCCATACCCCAGCGCGCTCCCCCGACCAAGCCAAGCAGCACCAAAGCCATCATTCCGTTCATGAGCCACGCATAGCGGGCGCTTTCCGACGCTCGCAAGGTGATTTTCAGATCGGTCCACGCATCGATCTGCAACGCGCGCGTGAAACTCAGTCGCTGACCCTGCTCTGGAAGCGAGGCATGAATCGCCGCCGGCTTGGCCAGAACGGTCTCTTGCTGCTGAATCAACCGCTCGACCAACTTGCGCTGCGCGGCCGCATCTTCAGCGGAATTTCGCTCCAACAGTGTTTTGGCCTCCTGCTGGGTGTAGGCAGGCGCAGGCCCGTCGCGCAGGGAACTCGGCACCTGCGATAGCCCAGTTGCATCCCCCGCCACCCTTGCCTGCCGAAGATTCAAGCCGACCAGCGCTTGTTGCGTTTTCAAGTTGTGCAGCTGAACCCGGGCATCTTCATTGAACGCGTTGTCATGTTGAGACAGCCCAAAGGCGGACTGCAGAGCCCGCCGGGCTTGCTCAGGATTGCCCTTCTCAAGCAGCGAGTTGGCCATGGAGAGAAACTGCTCCGCCTCCTGGCTTTTCGCCCGCTGCACCGTGATCTCGTTCCGTTCATAGCTGGCCAGATCGATTGATCCAGCGGCGGCCTCGGCCGTCCGCCCGCTCAGCTCCAAGGATCCACCCCAGTGATGAACCTGCCATTTCGGATTGAGAAAAACGTTCCAGGAGATCTGCTCTAAAGGTAGATCGAATTTGGGACCCAGGAGAGCCAGATCAAGACTCCGACTGCCCCGCTCCGCCGACGGGGTCAAATAGTAGAACTCCACCGGAATCGGCTCGGTGCCTTTCGAAGCGCGTTCCAGGGGGATGAGCAACTGATCCTTCTCCTTCCACGGCCATACGCTGTTCTGACTCACGAAGGCGAACCAGAAGCGGGACCTCTCTGGCAGAGTGAGCGGGAGCAACTGCTTGTCCCCGGGTGTTATCTGCAGGCGCACTCGGGTCAGAGTGGTACCATCGTCCGATACCACCGAGGTCAACGTCGCAGAATGAACTCGGGCCGGCAGCAGCTTCACCACCTCATGTCGCGTGAGCCGCAAGCTTAGTTCATAACCAGGCTCAACCAGCCGGAACACATGGCTGGCGGCTTCCGCCTCCAGTCCTTGTCGAAGGTTTGCCGGAATGGACTGCCATTCAGCGGGCTGAAGAGCCGTCGGCAATGGCCCCGGCTCGAGCTGAAGGCGTCCCTTGGTCTGCAAGGCAAGAAACCCACGCTGCAAGTTGACATCCCGCGCCTGCACACCCAGCACCCGCACTTCCGGCGTCGCCTCGGCCAGCGGAAGCTGATAATGCAGCTGGAGCACAAATTTTCCGATCATGCGCCGATGCAATCGAACCTCCCAATCGATCCTCCCGCTCCCCGGGTCCGCCCCCGCGGCGGACTTGACGAAGTCGGCCACCTGCTCGCCGGTGAACTGGACGTTCTCAGCATTGAGCGGCAAGGCTAGCCGCAGGGTCTTTGTTCCCGCATTGTCGATGTCATACACCAAGTTCATCCCCACACGCAGCCGAGCCTCCGCCACAACCACCGATTGAAAACTGGTCACCTGGGTCCAAGCTTCCACCCGCTCCACATCCGCGACCAAGTTCCAGTTCGCCTGGAGGAGCCGAAACGCCAACACGCCTTTCTGACGCAGTCCCGCCCTCGCTGGATCCAGCTGCGTGAGGCCCTCGCGCGAACTGACCTGGAGTTTGAGACCCTGCTCAGGAATCAGAACCAGGCTCCCCCGTTGCTTCTCGCTCTCGCGAATGACCAATCGAGGCGGAGTCCAACCCGACCTGGCGGAAATGCCCGCCCCCGCGAGGGTGATGGCGAAGCGCTGTTTGCCCTCAGTTCGCCCCTTGAGGTGCAGGGTGATGACCCGATCCGCCTCCGCCTTCAGCTCAGTCCAGTGACTGAGCGCCTCGCCGCTGATCGACTCCACGTCAAACCCCACGGGCAGCACGAAGCTCAGCTTGAAGATGCCAGACCGGGTGATATCCACTTCCAATCCCACGGCCAACACAGTTCGATCATCGCCCAACGAAAGGGTCTGCTGGGACTCGACGCGCACATCGGGAGCGACTTGAGAGACCTGCAACACCAACTCGCCCGTTAACTGGGAAAAGCGGAACGCGCGCCGGATCGCTGTCCCCGCAGACTGACCCCGCCAAGTGGTCAACACCTCTGGAGGGAAATCTTCCAGGTTGATCGGCGCAAAGGAATCGGCTTTGACGTCGTCCAATTGCACTTCCGAGGAGGTGGCCACTCCCAGCAAGCCAACCTGTCCCGCCGCCCCGACCAATCCCACCAGGCCCGACCGGTGAGTGTAGGGCAAGGTGGTCGACGTGAACTGAGAATGAATCTGAACCTGAAAGGGTTTGGATTGCGCCGAACTCAAGATCACTCGCAGCTTCCGCTGCGCGGGATCGAATCGCCATTGGAGCAGGGAGGGAGCTGTCACATCAGCAATGGTCGCGCCCGCCGGGATATCAAAGAGAAGCTCGTCTACCTCGCCCTGCGCAGGCCGGATCTGTGCCTGATGCAACGCATCCACGACTCCCGCTCCCGGCTGCAATAGCTGTATCCAATCCGCGTACAACACCGCCCGCTCCCGGCGAGTGTCGCGACTGCGGGGTTTCCATCCAATCCAAATGTCGGAGCCCGGGGGCAATACTAAATCGAACGCCGAATCCGCGCCCGCCTCACGTCGTGCGCTCGAGATGGCCGTTGGAACCTGCAGGTCAACATCCAAGCCCGCCAAGGTAAAGCCCACCCGGTTGACCACCCCAGACACCACTGGCAGCACGAAGCCCGGCTCGCCCTTGCGGCGTGCGACCGAGACCTGATAGCGAAATTCCAGTTCCACCAACCCGGTCTTCTCCGCCCGGAAGCCAAAGCCCGGCTGAGTCCGAATGAGCATCTCCACCAACCGTCCCGCCCCTTCGGTACTCTCAAACCCGGTCATGACCCCAGGGGATAGCAGCAGGGGCAACACCTGCCCCGCCTGCGCTTGCCATCGAACTCGGACGGTGCCCATTGCGGAGTTCTCGACGACCCGTACCTCCTGCGTGACCTGATCGGCCTGGACAAAGCTGGCTCGAGCCGAGGCAACCCGGTTGCTGACCGGTTCGGCGGCGGGAAGACATGGGGTGCTCAGAAAGAACCCAACCAGCCAGAGTGCGATCGCTGGGGCCGATGGCGTCGTCGGGGACTGGGGGTCCGCGCCTCGAGCCGACTGCGCCGGTACCCTTAGCCACGTTCTCAAGCAGGGGATCAGCATCTCAATCGCCACGAAGCACATCAGCCACACCACCATTCCCATCCCGGGATGCACGGAGCGTCCTGCCGCAGCGGCAGCCACCACCCACGCTACCGCGACTCCAAAACGGCCCCGAGCACAATCCCGAGAGCCTCTTCGCGCCGCAAACCATAAGGCCACCGCCAGGGCCAGCAGTGCCCACACCTCAGGCTGAGACCAAATAGCCCCAGCACTTGCGAGATTCTGAACCTCGACCGATAGAATTCGATCCGGTGGCTGGACTGGAACCAGGAAGCGCAACCCGGCGGAGGCGGGCGGCATCTGAGCCGAGAGGAGATTCATCGCGAGCCCCAGGGCGAAAAACGCTCCGGCAAAGCCGACCAAGGCGACGATACCGCCGATCACGTGTCGGGAGCTGAACCGGGAGCAGTCCTTGGCAGTCGCCACGCGCATCACCCAAAGGGCCAGCAGAATCAATACGCCGGCCAAGCCAGCCAGCGCCGCCAAACGAGACGGGTTGGAGGACTCCATCCACCGCGCCAGCCCCGACGCCCCCCCAGTAGACGCCGGCCGATCCGCTGGAGCGATGCTCCCGCTCCGATAGACCAATCGCCGACCTGATTCTGGTTCCAGCCGCCACTCCTCCAACAGCACCGGCGCCGAAAGCGCCGGCAGCGAGAGGGTCAGGTTGCGCGGGCTCGCCGAACGCGCGGCTATCTTGATTCGAATGTCGTTAACCGCGTTGGGATCCGCCTGCTGAGGCATGGGGAGAACGCTGGCGGCACCGTCTTGAACCGGCACCACCTGGTTCCCATTGATCGTCACCGACCAGAGCTGCATTCCAGCTGGAACCGTCAGCCGCAGGTGCGGAACTCCCTTGCTCTTCACAAAGTACTGGAGATCCGTGATCACCTGTCCATCCTTGGAAATCCGCGTGGTCACCATCCCCCGGTCCACCACCTGATTCACTGTCTCTCCCTGCACCAATGGTTTTAAGTCCAAAGCCAGGTCCGCAGGGCGGGCCGAATACCGGTAAGCTGCCAACACCGGGGCATCGAAGAAGAGACGGTACTCGGACGGGATCTCCGCCGGCTCCAACACCATCCAGCCGGGCGCCGCCGCCGGCGGCTGGGCCTGGAAGGGAAAGGAGCTGACGATCACGGTGTGGCCCTGTTCAGACTGAGCATCCAGGGGACGCGCGCCTCCGAAAGTGACTCGTTCCCCTTGCGAACGGAAAGGCCGCTCAAAAGTGACCAGCAGCGGGTAGGCACCGGAGACGGGGGAATGCAGCTGCACCACATAGCCTCCTTCGACCTTCTGCCAGCTGCGCAGATCCTTGCCCGAGAACTCCACGTTCAAATACTCGTTCGACAGGCCTACTCGAAAAGCCGAGACGGGAGCGCCGGCGATCAGGTAGTGAATCAGGCTGCTGCCGTTCGCGATCCCTTCTCCCAGCGAGAAGAGGTGAAAAACATCCGCCTGCACCGACTGAGGCAGCCGCTCAACCGACATCACCTGACTCCACAGGGCGTCCTGAATCCGTGCCGCCGCCTGGAGTCCGGGAGTCTTCTTGGGGAAAAATGCCGTCGCCACCTCCGACACGCCCTGCAGCCTGCCGGGGGAGAGCCGGAATCCGAGGTCGGCCTTCACGCCGAGATGGCCGCGCACCGATTTCGCCTGCGGAATATCGATGCGTGGCAGAGTCCAATCTCCAGCCGCTGGGGGCCGATTTTGCTCCAGGCTGAGGTTGATTAGCTGCCTTCCCAGCACCGGGGCGCTGTACACCAGGCGCAGTTGCGAGTCCGTTCCCCCGGGTGTCTCCGTCAAAAAATAGTCGGTGAGTCCCACCGCGTTTAAACGAGCCACGGCAAAACCCCGGGGCACCCGCAGCACCAGCTCACGCAAAGGTGCCTCTCGAACCTCCAGGTCCAGATCCAACTCCACTGACAGCTCGTTTTCGCCATAGTGATAGAGCAGAACCTGCGATGCCGAGATCTCGGGCAAGATGTTGTCCGCCTGAAAGCGCAGATCCAGGACGTCGCCGGAGAATCGATAGGCAAAAATCTGACTGCCCTGACCCGACACCAAGGCTTTCGCGGAGTCGGTCTGGGGAAATTGCTCCGGCGAAATCTGTGACAACCCGGAGGAACGAAGCACCTCCAACCGCACCGCACCTTCATTGAGCAACCGAACAAAGCCTCCCGTCCGCAGGGCTCCCTCCGGCTTGACCTGAATCATGTCGACCGCAAGGGGAAACAAACCCAGCGGAGTTTGGGCCTGCACCTGGAGGGAAAACTGATCCTTCTGGCTCTGATTGAGCTGGATCGTCAGCCGACGCTCCGAGCCCTCCGGCAGCGGCGACACCACCCACGAAAGCACCGATGCCCCCTGCACACGGGTCACCTCCCCGACTCCTCGCAGGAGGAAACTGACCTGCTTGAGCTCTCCCTGCATGACCTTGTATTCAAAGATCTCGATCTGGGTCATCAGGCCAGGCCGGACCTGGATCTGACTCAATGCCTCCACGGAAAAGAAGAGCACGCCCTCGGCCTCGCGTCCCGCCTCCCGCCATTGAAGTTTCAGCTCGCCGGAGGGAGGGAGAAAACTGGCGAAGGTCTCGCCAATCGCTTCGGGTGGCGGAGCTCCTTGAAAGCGAAACTGTGTCTCGCGGGGAAGCCCGCGCAACTCCAGCTTGGGAAGTACCGAGCGCGCGATATTCACATCGATGTCGCTCCACCCCTGGTTTTTGACGACGCCCGCATGAAACCGCATCTCGATGGGAAACTCACCAGCCCGGTCGAACGAAGCCACGTAGCGGCCAGCTTCAAACCGAAGGCGCCCGTTTGAAACCGGCGTCCATCCCGTCAAGGCCAACCGTCCTCCCAGCAGGGCGATCTCCCCTCCCTGAGCGCTCTGAACCTTAGCCACTGCTGACAAGGTGAAAGCCGCGACTTCCCCTTGCAGCTCTCCCACCAACCTGAGGGAGTTCAACACCACTCGACCCGCCTCCGGATCGGCCCAGCGTAGTTTCAAAGGAAGCTCATAAGGCACTCCATGGAACCGATACGCCTGAACGTCGTTCGTCGCAGTGGTCGCTCCCGAAACCGGCGACAAGCTCTCCGGTAGAAACCGGGGTTCCACCGGGGAAAGCCCCACGAAGCGCTCGAGAACCGCCTCCAACCCGGCATCGGGATCGATCCGCACATACCCGCTGGACAAAGCGCTCGGACTCACCATGAGCGTCAGACCATCCACCGGCTGATCCCAAGACTCGACGGTAGTCTCTGCAAAAATCTGCAGGGAGATCTGACTGAGCGGAGGCTCCGCCTTCGCGAAACGAACCACCAACGATCGGGCTCCATTGGTCCCCTGCCGAACCGCCCAATCCATAACCCCGCCATTGGGAGCCGCGATGCGACTCACCTCACCCTTTCCGCGCAACTCCAAGACCAGCTCCTGGGGCTGCCCTCGAAGGACGTCCACCTGAACGGCAATCCGGTGCAGGAGCTTTCGTTCGGTCACCCGAACCGCTTGGAAGAATGTGGCGCTGTAGACCGCCGACTCGTGTCCCTGCCGCAGCCCTTGAAGTTCGGCCTGGATCAGCAGACTGGCCCGTTCGCCATCCCACCCTCCTTTAATTGAAGCATTCCGAACCTCAGCCGTAGCCGGGGGATTGGCAGCGGCGTTCTGCCCCCAGCACCGATCCGAACCAGCGAGCCACAGAGCCGTGCAGCTCAAGCACATAAGAATGGTCTTAACAGCACCCCAACGCCCCCCACCCCACGAGGTAGGGCGAGACTCCGTCGAGCCCGGTTCCAACCCACAACGCCACATCTCCAACCACCTCCCGGCGAGGAACTCACTCCGGCTGGGAGAACCCTGAGGCCCTCCTGGAAGAGGCCTGTCCCCTTCTGACCGGCTCTGAGCCGCTCCCCGGAGAGGCCTGTCCCCGTTCGACCGACCCTGTGCCCCTCCCAGGAGAGGCCTGTCCCCGTTCGAGCGGTCAGGGCCAACTGGAGCTCGACGGAGTCTCGCCCTACCGGGTCGCAGGATGGCTGTGGAATCGTTCAGATGTGTGCTCATGGGGATTCACCTTTGGGAAGGCCCCTCGATGGGGGCTATCGAAACTATCGCCCGGCCGATCCGGCCAGTGCCTGGGCTTGCTGAAGCATTTGTTGCAACTGCTGAGGGCGAGGGTCGGGATTCCATTGCGAGGGAATGTCCGCATTCAAGGAAAGCAGGCGATCTAGCTTCACCTGCTCCGCAAAGGGACTGCGCGCCAGCCATTCGGCAAACGCGCCCGCGGTCGCGGCCAAACGCAGGCTGGCAGCGCCGCGGTCCAGGGTGGGCACGTTTCGTTCATGAGGCATCTCCCACTCCTGCTCGACATACTGACCGGACGCCGGCACCCGATAACGAACCCGCACGGTCCCGATCGCTCCCGACCCCGAATCATTCACCTGGATGAGATAAAGGGCCTGTCCGGCCTCGGCAGCGCCCAATTCCGCGGCATCCACCGTGTTGTCCCGGAACTGTTGGGCGGTCAACTGATGCCGAGCATAGCCCATCTGTCGCCACACCCGCACCCGCTCAGGATTGAACTGCACCTGGACTTTGACGTCGGAGGCAGCTACCCGGAGTGACCCAGCCAGCCGGGCCGAGAATTCCGTCGTCGCCTCCACCTCCGAGTTCACAAACCCATAACGTCCGTCGCCATGGCGGGAAAGGGTGGCGAGCATGTCATCGTTGAACTCTTCCCACCCGACTCCAAAACAATCCAAGGCCATTCCACGCTGGCGCGCTGCAGAAACCTCCTTGGTCAAGACCTCCGCGTTGATCTCCCCGAGATTCGCCGCTCCGTCGGTGATCAAAACAACCCGGTTCACACCTCCCGAGAGGAAATGTCGCGCGCAGGTGTTATACGCCAGCCTGAGGGCCTCCTCCAAGTTGGTCCCACCTTCCGGAGTGGGATCCCCGAGAGCGAGAATCCAACCGTTGGTCGAAGTCGCCAACATGCCATCCACGCGCAGCTGTGGGGTTCGGGCAAAGGTGATCACGCTGACCCGGTCCTGTGCCTTCAGTTGCTGGCCTAGCTGGGCCAGCATGCTGCGGAGAATCGCCACTCGATCCGACCGCTCCATGGATCCCGAATTATCGAGCAGCAGCACCAGGTTGAGCGGGCGACCCAGCTCGCGTCCTTGAGCCGCGGTCTTGATGGCCAGCCTCAATACGTCCCGATCATGAGCAAAGGGATAGCGAGCCCTCTCCCAATTGAAACTTACCGCGCGTCCGGCCGCCGGCTCGGGATCGCGATACTGAAAGGCGTTGATGAACTCTTCGGTGCGAATGCTGCCCGCCTCCGGAAGCACGTTGTTCTGCAGACTCGCGGCCGCTAGCTTGAAGGAAACATCCGTGACGTTCAGCGAGAAGGTCGACAACGCACTTTGCCGAGAGTCCATTTCGGGCTGCGGGGTTGGGACGGGCGCGGCTCCTGCCACGCGCAGCTGGTTCGTGACCCGATTGCCTCGCTCCAGAGACTCGCTGCTTTTCGCCGCCAGAATCGTCAGTCTCTCCTGCTTTGATTCGATCGGCTTCCCCGCTATCTCCGGTGTCACTGCGGTGCCCAAGCGAGTTTCCGCTAACCGGCCTCGGGTTGTGGAGTCCACTGCCAAGGGCTCGCCCACTTTAGTGTCGGCGGCAGCTACTTCCCCGTCCGATAAGGTGGATAGCGGAACCCCAGCCACGGGGGGCGAACTCTCATCCTTTTTTTTGAGGGACAGCCGAATTTCCCGACGTCCCTGCGCGTCCACCGTTTCGCCTACCGCGGTGAGATCCGCCAGCTGTTTCACGCTCTCCACACCCCGTGGAGTTTGACCGACGGATAAAGGCCGGTTCTCGGCCAGCCCGTAGAGGGAGGGCCGATCCCCGTCCATTGCTTTCTGGAGCTTCGATAGCATGCTGCCCCCCGCCGCTCCCGCCGCATCTCCCAAGGTCACCTCGGAGCGCGCGTCCAAGGACTTCTCCGAGTAGAAGTAGCTTCGGTTTTCCTGGGCTCCGAAACGTGACACCGTATCGATCGCGAGATCACGACCGGCGTAGAACGAATCGAAATGCCACTCGTTCGCTTTCCGGCCCCCGGCGAACCTCCCATTCAGTTCCACCGCCCCGGCCAGCGAGTTGTCATAGTTCAACACGGGTGAGGGGGGAGTGCTGTTTGCCAGCGAAGGACGGGCGAGCGAAGAAGGGTCCTGAGCTGGTCTGCTGGGAACGGAGGCCCCCACTTGGGCAAGGACGGACTCGGGGAGGATTTTCTCCTCGATGGCCTCACCCCGGAGAGCGGAACTTTCGGTGGGACCGGAAGCCGGCGGGCTCGCCGGCTTTCTAAACAAACCAAGGTCTCCTTCATTCCGGGAGAGACCGCGCTGCTTGTCCTGAGCCCCACCTCTCGAGTCGGCCGACAAGAAGTCCTCCGCCGGAGCAGTCGGTAGATCCTCCTCTAACCGGCCAACCAAGGCCAGATTCGTTGGGCTGACCGGTGAATCAGGGGACCAACTGCGCCAGAAGAGAGCGCCAGCCAGCCCCATCAGGCCCGCCGCAGCCGCCATCGGAACCATCCATCGGATCGCCGGCCGTCGAGAGGGAACCGGGGCGGCTGCGGTCGGTGGTGCGGATTTGAAATGCTCGAGCAACTGCGTGCGGCGTCCATCGGAAAGACGAAGCGGCGGAGCGGGAGATTCGGTGGATGGCGAAGGCTGAGCCACGGTGGCTTCGACGAATTCGAGGGTCTTTTTCAGACGCGCCCGCAGCTGCAGGAGCTGAGGATCTTTCTCAATGACCTGCTCCAATGCCGCGGCTGTCTCCGGGGGCAACTCTCCCAGCAGCAGCGCAGTGATCTGCACCTCGAGTTCTTCCGATCCCATATTGGCAAAATTCGAGTTCATGGCACTAATCCGGCCTTGGCGAGTTCACCCGCCAACTTCTTCAGCGCGTGGTGCAGCAGATAGCCCACATTCCCGACAGTCAGGCCGGCCTTCTCTCCAATTTCTTTGTAACTCAACCCCTCCTCAAAGCGCAGCCGAACCACGTTTCGCGATTCTTCGTCGAGCGTCTCCAAGCTTAAGCGCACCAAACCAATGCCTTCCCAGCGGGAGATCTCCTCGTCGGGAAGGGGTCGCGGATCGCTGAGTTCATCCGCTCCCCCACCCTCGACGTCGGTGCCGGAAACCATCGGGACGATGCGATCAAACTTTCGTCGATGGTTCAGCGCCAGATTGTGAACCGTCCGATACAGCCAAGCCTTGGGCTGGAGCACCGGATCGGTTTGGGCATGGAGTTTCATGAAAGCTTCCTGGACAACATCTTCCGCCGCTCCCGCATTCCCTAGCAGCCGCAGCGCGTAGGCGAGCAAGGGGGACTCCAAAGCATGAAAGATCGCCTCAATCGACGAGGCGCCCGGCGCCGCTTCACTGGGGGAAAACAGGCTCACAGTCATCCACTTACTCTGCGTTCCACCCAGGGAAGCATCGCGCTCTCAGCCCTCGGTTGTTGCCCGGTTTCATGTTTATAGACCCGCATATCTCAACCTGCCCACGAGGATATGACCCGCCTCCCCGATGTTTATTAGACGAAAAGAAGAAGGGGATGCTCCGGCGGGACAAGGCTCATCTTAGAAAAGAGGAAATCCGCTGTGTGCCTCCAGGTGAGCCGCTTAAGGTCCGCCGCGGCGCGTGCGCCACGGATTGTTGCTGCGTGTCGATTGTGATATGCGTGCTCGATCATGGCAACGATGTCTTGAACCCTAGGCTCCTCCCACCGGGCCACTAACTTATCGTCCGAATCGGAGATCTCGAGCGATTCAAGGTCCACCAGAGGATAGGCATTGTTCTCGGTTACGATGTCGCGATGTCCGCTGGTGTACGAAGCAATGACCGGCTTTCCGCATGCCATGTACTCCATCATCACCAGATTTGTCCCCCCCTCGCAACGGTTGGGAAAGACTCCTAAATCCGTAGCTCGATAGACCTCCACCAATTTCTCGGGGGCCAACAGGGGTAAGACTTTGACTCGCCCAGGCCTTATGCCGTTGATCTCAAGCAAGTGATTCATCTGGTCTTCATAGTCCGATCCGCTCCATTCCCAACGAAGATAGGGCGACATCGCCATGCTCTGGAGTGAGTCGGGCCAAAAATTGAACCACGATGCTACCAGTGTCATGTTCGGGTAGCGGTCCTGCAACTCCCGAAAGGCAATGATAACGAGATCCTGTCCCTTGCGGAATTCAAACTTTCCTCCGGAAAAGATGAGAAACTCTTCGTCCGTGCGGGTTGAGGTCCCAGGCAAATGGAGCGCAGGATCGATCCCTTGAATCAACAGGGCGGCGTTGTGAATTCCCTTCTCCCGCATGCGCGCGAGACACCAGGACGATCCAGCGAAAACGAGATCATAACGCTTGGCATTGTCTTTCGCCGCATCAGTCAGCTCCAGCTCGAAGAATGTGTAAGCAAAGTTCCGCCTTCCTCGGCAGGGCGCAGAAGGATTGAAATCGTGGTCCTGAAGCGGAACAAAAAGGTCACCCGGTAGGTCTTGGCAAGTCCAGAGCGGATGCGTGTCATCCAAGGGTACGACTTCGGCCAGCTGAGACAGTTCCTGAATCAGGTAACGGTTGGCCATTCCCCAACCGAACCCAAACCCCGGTTTACCAGCATAGTGGATCATGAGAGCTGCCCTCCCGATGGGCTACGCACAGCTTTGATTAGCCTGGTCGAGATTCCGGTCCATGCGACAGCGACAGGTTAAAACCAGTCGCTAAACTGATCACTTCGAGCCACTGTGGGATCAGCTTCTCCCAAGCCAAGTTGCACGCATATTCACGTCCAGCTTTTCCGTAGGTTTCGAGCAGCGTGGGATTCAAATAAAGTCTTTCAATACATCGGGCCAAGTCATCCACATCCACAATGGCATGCTCGATTAAATTGTTCCCCAAGGTCTGCGTGCCGAGGATCCGCGCGAGTTCCCCACGACCTCGAACCAATTCAGAACAAGCGCTGTAGTCCGTGGCGACAACAGGCACTCCAGCGGCCATGCTTTCAATGATAGGCAGCCCAAAACCTTCCCCGTTGCTCGCCAGCACGGTGACATCAAAAAAATTATACAAGCGATTGAGGTCAGAATCATTCAATGCACAGCTTAGCGACAACTCTGGGGTGGACACATCAGCTCGGTCTTGGAGTCGGTAACGCCTCAAAAGAGTAACTAAGTCGTACCCGATGTCGCACGGGCTCATATGCAGATAGAGGTAGGTATCAGAATGAAGCTCGTTGAGCTGGGCGAAGGCTTTGACCAAAGCAGGAATGTTTTTCCGGGGCTGATTCCGGGCGACGCATCCCACAACAAACTTGCCACGACAACGATCGTGATCTCGAAGCCGCTCCCTATCGGGCAAAGGGCGGAACGTCTCGGTGTCCACGCCATGATAAATCCGATGGATACGCTTGGAAGGCACACCAGCTTGGATTACCGACCGACCGAAGTCGGACATCGTTACCACTTCGTCGATCCCCTGAATGAGAGGTACCCAGGGCTCGTAAAGCGGGGCTCCATCAATAGGCACATAGGCGATCCACCTAAATTGACCGCGCACAGGATGAGTCGACATCCACTGGAACATCCACATTTCCCCAAGCGTAATGACAACATCGGGGCGAAACTCGTTCACCACCCGCTCAAAGTGATCTTCCCCGTAGGTGGATGCTAGAGACGGATAGACCTTGATCGGATAGAGGGCTTGGTCATAGGGCCAACCGTCGAAGCCTACACCGAGGCAAACGATTTCCAGATCGGGATGCTTCGCTAGCCTGATCGTTAGCTCACGGGTGACGCGGCCAAAGCCGGTCGCCAGTAGTGGACAATCGCTCAACCATAGAATCTTAACGGCCACGAGGGTATTGAGGCTGAACGTGGCTCAAGGTCTGCATCCCCATCGCGGTGACGTGTGAGGATTCCCACCAACCGGGTATTGTGAAGGTAGCAAGCTCAGACCGCGAGACCAGGCCTGATACAGCGGATCGGCGGCGTTTCATCTGGTCGGAAATCGATGTCGGGTAATAGATTGCGATCCCAAATTGTTCCGCTTCGTCGATGATCATTCGAATCCACTAGGTCCGCTCCACACCGCAGACCACACAATCCAAAGTCACTGCAGTGTTGGCCTCGACCTTCTCATTACTGTTCAGGGTGATCTCGGTGTTGAAAACGGTAACCGTATTGTTCGGCACAGCGACACGAGCAATCTTCGCAGCGGTGGCACCCTTCGTGACAGTCAAATCCACATTGGTTGAGGCTCCGGTGCCGTTGTAGAAACGAATATTGCTTATAATGGCTGAGTTGGTAGGCCCTGCCGAGTACATGACGTTCGCTGCATTGGCGGTCATCGCTTTGGTAGCCTTCAGAAGTTTAAAGGTAATGGGCATAATTTGGATCTTAATTCAATGAATTAGTCTACCGACACGGGAGAGGAACTAATCGCGCTCGATGCCATACACGGCGAAACTGACTGCAGAAGTGTTGGTGGCGGTGCCCACGAGTTGGTCGGCACCCGAGAGGGTGATCACGTCGTTGATCTTGTCGCCGGCGTTCTGGGCGATACTCGAGTTAAAGTAGATACGAGCCTCCGAACTCGAGACCCCGCCCGGGAGAACGTACCACGTTACCGCTTGTGCGCTGGCGTGAGTGTTCATGAACGTTATTCCCGTGACGAAGGCGGACTTGGTCCCGGTAGGCGTGTAGACGGCGGGTGAAAGACCAGTCCCTAGAAACCCGTTTGCGATGATTTTGATAGTGGTAGCCATTGCATGTGTGTGTTCGTATTTGCAGAATTTATTCCGCTCCATGGAGCTTTTGACTGTTACAGAGGTCCGACATTCGTTCCTTCCATCGATCCTTGATAGTGTCTGCCCTAGGGTTCTGCCTGGTTGGGACTGCAAAGACCTGGTAGACCAGAACCGTGGGCCTCAGCGCCGCAGGAGCGATAGAATCAGAGCGTCCTCCGCATCCGTCGCCAGTTCCGTGTACACCAAGTCATAGGTCGCAGCTCCGGTAGCCCGCACCCCCTGTTTCAACAAGCCGGCAGGCGTTCGGTTTTCAAAATACCTCGCGGTGGTGCAATATCGATTCATCATTGGTGTCGGAACGAGAGCAGAAAGATCCAAGGAATTCTCCGCAACAGTTGCATTGCTTGCAGCGTAGATGAAGCATCCTGACCCGGGCTGACTCCCGAAAGTTCCTTCTGGCACGTAACCAATATAGTTGCGTCTGACAACGATGTTACGAAACGGGATGACGCCGGCTCCACCGGCGTCGTTATATATTAAAATCCCATAGGTCCACACATTGCCATCAGACAAGGGATTTACGTCAGATCTGGTGAGATAGATTTGGTTCCCTTCAACCAGCAAATCCATTTTATCTGAAAGAGCCGTGTGAATGTTGTACAAAGGTCCCACGGCCACATTGCGGTAGACATTGTTCCGTACTGTGACGTCCAAGGCGCCCAGAATATTGTAAGGACCTCCGTAAAAGGTGTCTTGAACGCGGTTACCTTCCACAATTCCACCCGTGCACCAAGCCATGGAAAGGCCTCTAAAAAGCTTATCGTTGGTGGTGTTTCCAAGTGTTGTTTGACCGCAACTGACGTAGCAGTTTCGGATATACGGGCCGACGCCCTTCCCCGATGTTCCGGACGCGCTTTCCGGATACCCGACGTGCAAAACACTGATGTAACCGGTATGTCCCGTTCCAGGAGTGATTGCGATGCAATCTTGAATTCCGGAATTGGTGATGGTCGGGGTAATCGTTCCGTCCCCTGTCAGCATGGCTATGGCAAAGGAATGTGTTGCTCCGGTCCCCCCTTTATTTCCCCAATTCTTAACTTTGATGCGCGAGGCGCGTGAATGGCTACCCATTATGCGTACGGCGCCTGCCGCACTTGAAGTGCCGACCCCTGGTAGGTTGCAGTCGATCGTTAAGTCGCAAATCTCAAAGTTGTCTACAGTGCTCGCAGACAGTGCATGTCCAACTGCGTAGATCTGTTTAGAGCCTGTGTTGTTGACCAGCTGGATGGTCGTGACATCGATTCCTGACCCGACGATGCGCATTCCCTTCTTGGCCTGCCAGGAGGTATTTGAAGGGATGCCCGTGTAGTACCCCAGAGTAACAAACACTCCGGGACCAAGATGAATGCACGTATTCTCAGCCATACCGCGCATGTACTCATCAAACTTACCCGAAGGCGTGCAGTTCAATGGATCGGCTTGGGTGCCGCTTCCGGCTATCCCATCCGTTCTCATGGCAAACCAGATGTTAATCCTCGGCGGATCCAAAAGAAGTGCATCAATCAGGGACATGCGAGATCAAGGAATGACCGGGGTGGGAGCTGGTTCGGGTCCGACCTCCACCGTGGTATCGGGGAGCCCTACCTGCGGACTGTTCCAATAGAGACGAAAATACCGGCGAGCTTGCAGACTGGCCCGGGGGATTTCGAGTAGGGAGGTTAACTCGAAACGCTGAATCCCAGGTTCCGTGTAATCTCTCCAGGCCACCGATGGGTCCAATGAATCCTTGTGCTGGAGCCGGATCGGTTCTGGGTGACTCGGCCAGCTGAGCACCAAGTTCGTGTCCGTGGGAGTCACAGACAGAGTGGGGAAAGGCGCGAAAACAACCTGAGCGACCAATCCGTAAGGGTTCACGACTTCGGCGCTGAGTGCGTTGGTGGAACCAGCGGCAATCGATGATATCCCGTCCACCTTCTCAGCTGAAGGCTCCAGGAGTATCGGGGAATTCTCGAAATCTTGGTCTAGCTCAGGAACGTGTGCCGAAATGAGGAGTTCTAGCAACAAGTTACCCTTAGCTGGATTATATAGAAACGGGGTCCTCAGGCGCATGAACAAATACCACGCCAGCGTATCTGATAGCGGAGGGTTAGGAACACATCGTTCTATCGGTAAATATCCGTTAGCGGCGCTCAGCGGAACGGTCGCGACGGTCAGAACATCAGCCCCCAGGTTTTCATCGAAGACCGGGCTGAGTTGGCCGGCAGCGCGGGCGGTAGTACACATCCGAACTACCGTATTGGTCATGAAAGTTCCCTGAGTACCACCACACCCTGGGCGGAAATAGAGGCGAAACATGAATCCCCCGCCGGGGGGCAGTTTCGAAAAGTGAGAAGCGTTAAAGACCTGTTGATAGCGACACCCCGACCAGAAAGTTCCGAAGGGTACCTTCGTGGTCGCACGGTTCTTACTCGTCTCCGCAGTTGCCGGGATAGCCAAGGTGTAATAGGTAGGATCTGGGATCATAGGAAGTTGCGCGTGCATAGGTCTGGCTGAAGCAAAGAAGAGGAGGAAGACGGCGCACTTGAATCGCAGAACACGACTCAGGCGTCGCCGCACGCGGAATCCTGAAGTGATGCAATCGCAGGACTTCATAAGAAAGCGAGTTCGAGGGCCTCTTCCACGACCGTGTTCACTCCCCCTTCCCAACGATTGCTGGCGTCCCGGTCGGTCCCTGGGACAAATCGACCCGATGAGGAGAAGTTGTTGAAGTAGTAAAACAGATTGCTTTCTATCTGAAGCAACGGGGTTTCATGGGAGGATGCGATCCTCCAATCCAAGTCTACCACGTTGTCAGTCACAACGCCCTTCTCAACTCTCTGACAGGTTACACAGGCCTCTCCCGAAGGAACCCCTGTCATGGGTAGTCCCGAAGGAAGCAGCGCATACCGAACCGTATTATTACGAAACACGAAAGCCAGATGCCGATAATATGTCGGCCGCGCATACAGCCATCCCGGGTTGTTCCAAACCGCAGTGGTGATCTTTCCCTCCAGAGAAAAAGCCTTACTCTGCACCGTATCCAGCGAAGGCACCATCTCTACCACATTGTTCTCGTAGACAGTTCCGGTAGTCGTCCAGAGCCAAGTGACGGTTGGAGTGTTGTTAGGGTTATTCGTTCCCGGATTCGCATCCAACTGGATTTCAAACCGAGTCGAGGTAGGAATGGCGAATACCTTGAACGAAAGGTTATACAGGTCATCGAGCGGGGTGGTCCCATTTTTCGCACCCGTGATCAAAACTCCCTGCCCGACTGTCAGGAAATGGGGAAATCCCGATACCATCTCAAACAGCGCGAACCATTTTTGGTCCGTGCCAGTTCCCGTGCTCCGGAGAGGGGGGATGAAGGTGATGGTCGGAAGTGCGACCGAAGCTCCAGGTCCTTGTCCATCCAACACCACATTCATCCCGAGCCGCACTCGAGAAAAGAAGTTATTTCGAACGACGGTGTCCTTGAGTCCCCACGTGTCGATGTAGTGCCCGCCCACTGTGCAATTGTAGACTTGGTTTCCCTCCAACAGGCTGGCTCCTGCCAACGCCTGCCATCTGGCACCCAACCGGGCATTAGCCACACCTGTCAGCGTAGGAGTTGCCGTCGGATCCTCAAAGTCACGCTGACATTTAAACGAATTATTGCTTACGACCTGAGTCACGAACCATGGAACGTTCAGATTATAAGGCGTGGTGCTAAACGTTGGAGTGGTCCCGTCCAAGACAGCAACGCAGCCTGCGGGCAGAACAGTTGAAGAACCTCTGGGTATTAGGAAATGGGGCGAATCGGTAGTGATTGTCACCTCATAGACCTTTGTGCCACCAATCAGCTGATCTACACCAGTTACCGAGTGGAGATTGCTGACCGTGAGAACTTTGACATAGTCACTGGACCAACGATTCAGCCAAGCCCCTACGACTGTAGTACTCGCCGGAAATGTCCCCACATAGACCGCAACATACTTGAAGACGTAGGGGGGTGTGATCGAGGTCACTTGAAAAGCCCCATTGTAGGCGTTGTTGTATCCGTCCAGGGTGCTTCCGGCCACCCTGATTCCCGTGATCCGAACCCAGGGATTTCCAGTGAGTCCATGCGGATCCACAGTGGTAACGGTGACCTCCATTGTTTTGGTCGTGGTTCCTCCTAAGTCCGTCGCGGTAACACCCGAGATCCTTACCGGATTCAGCACGTATTCGCAGTTGATGTAATTGTTCCTAAAAGCTGTGGCACCGCTTGGAAAATTCCCTCCTGAAACCACCAGCAGTGTGGATTCCCGAAAGCAGTTGAACCCGGGCTGCTCCACGACACATTCCTCAATCACACAGTCCGACGACTGATACTTCCCTGCGTTGTTGGCCAGGGAGGACCCGCCTACCGGGAACAAGAAGAGTTCCGGCGTGACGGGGGTTTGAACCCCGGCAACCGTCCTGAGCCCTGGGCCTTGCCGACCGAAATTGATGGCTCGGAGCCTCCGAAGTCGGGTATGGCTTCCGCGCACAAAAATGGCTCCGCAGGTCAGTTGAGTGGAATTCTGTCCACCGACGTTGCAGTCGATGGTAAAATCGGAAGCCTCAAAATAATCCGCAACGTCGGCGGGGTAGGCATTTGGAGGCATCCCAATAACATGATAGTGGGCGTTCCGAAAGGAAGCCTCCACCAGTTTCAGAGTGGTCACGTTGATCCCTGACCCGCGCATTTTTAGGCCTGCGAAGGCCCTCCAAGTAACCCCCAGTCCGCCCAGCCCGGATGCTCCCCCGTCCCGATAGGAAAATTGGTAGCCTTTGGTCTCGAAAACTCCAGGCCCCAGGTGAACACGAACCGCCTTCGTCGGGGTCTGGGCAAGGCGACGCATCACCGCATCGAAGAGAAATGGATCCTTCTGACAAATCACTCCCGAGGAACTGAGAGAACCGGTGGGGGGAGCCGGATACAAACCCTCGGAATAGTAATAAGACTTATAGGTAAACTGCGTATCAGCCAGAACAGTGACCAGAAAGCTCCCGTTAAGTAGTTCACCATAGGGAGGCGAGGGCGGCGAAGTAGCAGGCGCAGCGAACCCGCTCATGAGCACGATATCCCCCGAATTAAACCCATGAGCCACGCTCGTGGTGATCGTCACGATAAACGGGGCGTTGTCGGTGATGGTACCTACAGTGACTGCATCGACGGTCCGGACTGGGTAAGCCGCCCGTCCCCCATTCCACGGGTCGTTCTCGGTCCCGGACCCGACGGCACCATCGCTCCGTAAAGCGATATACACGTCCATTGGAACAGCATCCTGGAGCAGTGCTTGAATGAGTGACATGTGCAGTGTTCGTTTCAAGGCCGCTCGCCGGCGGCACTTTGCACCTTTACCTCTTTTGACTATTTCCAACTTAGCCCCCCCCCCCCGGTGGTTGTCAAAATATTTCTCGAACAATCTTTCCCTAGCATACACTCGGTCCGCAGGGATTGCGAATGACAGGTGCCAGCCGAGCGAAGGCGGTGAGGGCCGAACGTTTTTCGCGACCCAAGGGGGACCACGGATCCGATCAGAACTGGCCAACCCCTCTTCCCATCCGTGTCATCCGCGCAATCCGTGGTTAATTCCCTTTCCGTTCTGACCCAGTTCCCGCGGTTTCCAGCAGCCTTCGTCGCCGCTCGACCTTTGGGAGTTGGCCCAGCTTTCTCACCTCTTCGTAGAATCGTGGTAAATCACCCTCGCATTGCGACAGCAGCTTTTGGAATCCCGGCACCAAGTCGAAGTAGGTGGCCACGGTGTTGAGCTGAGCATGGTTTAGCGGCCCGCCGAACCAGGCCGAGTAGGGTGACGCGCCCCCCCATGATTGAACTCGGAGCGCATGCTCCGCTCGAAGCTCCGCGATCACGGTGGCTTTACGGCGTCGAAGGGCCTCGACCAATTCGGGATCGGGATCGTACTTGAAGCGAACGGGATGCAGCCGGTAAAGCTCGGCCAGCTTCCTCCGGGCATTCTGAACCAGCGTGACGAACTCCGCCTCGCGCTCCTGCTCAGCTCCGTAGCGTCGAAGCGCCTCGGCCCGGCCGGTCGAAGCCAGCCATCGCCTGGCGGCTTCCTGGCCAACGGTGGTGGCGAAGGCCTCGTTGAAATCCGTGTCGCCGCTCACGAAGAGCTTCTGATGGGCGAGCTCGTGAAAAAGCAGTTCGGCGAGATGCTCGGGCGGATGGTGCAGGAACGTGTTCAGCACGGGATCACGAAACCATCCGAGGGTGGAGTAAGCTTCCACCCCGCCCACATAAACCTCCTGCCCCTGCTCGGAAAGACGTTGAGCCAGCTGGTGCGCCGAAGACTCCGAAAAAAACCCGCGATACTTCAACCGTCCCACCAGGGGATACCACCAGGCCTTGGCCTCCAGCGAAAATTCGGGCGCCGCGTGGACATTCCAAACAACAAAGCGGCGTCCCAAATCCGCATACCGCCGATAGTGCCCATCCACCGGAAGCCCCAGTTCCTGGGCCGCGAACTCGCGCAGCTCCAAGACCAGCCGCAGTTTGTTGGAAACCGCCGCGGACGTCCGCGGATCCGCCATTACCTGCGCCATGGGACGCTGGCGGCTGACGATCTCTAAATGGCCGCGCACCGCCTGCAGATAGTAGGAACTGGTAGAGCAACCGGTGCCGGACAATGCCACCAACATGCTCAACCACAAAAACAGCAGCCGGGACTTCATGCCACCCAATGGATGCCCAGATAGACGCTGGCCCGATCTCCTTCTCCCACGCGAATCAGCTCTTCAAATCCAAACTTCCGATAAAACCGATAGGCGCGCTCGTTCCGAACCCACATCCCCAAGTGAACCCCTGCCGAACCGGCCGCCCGCAAACGGCCCAGCAGCTCAGCCACCATCCGATGTCCCCATCCCTGACCCTGCACTCGAGGCAACAAGTCGATGTGAAGGTGCGACGGATATTTCGCAATTGGCTCCGGATGGAAAAGGTCGGGATGATAATACTCCCAATGAAGACGCTGAGAAGGCGTCCACTCTTCCGGACGTCCGAGCGGCTCTGGATGCTGCCGCTGAAGTGGAGGCAGCCACTCCTGCACGAATCTCTGAAAAAAGCGGGGTGTGTCCAAAGCCCCCAGGCAGTATCCGGCAATCCCCTCAGCATCCTCCAGTAGCAGGGAAAACTGCGGTTCCAACTGGAGGTAGGGTCCAACGTAGATACTTCCCAGAGCCCGCGGGTCCTCGTGCAGGTGGGTCGCATCCTTTCCGGCATCGCCGGTTTTCAAACAGACTTCGTAAACACCAGCCTGATCCTCCGACCGACAGAGCCGGATCCGAGGGTCAGAGGTCTGCAATCGAGTGTTAGACATGAGCTTGATTCAGCATCCCGCCGGCTCAAAGTCGCCTTCGACGTTCAAGGCCAGCAATCGCTGGAGTTCGGCCGCGAATCCTCCCCTGTAGGTCCCCGGCTGATGGAATATCGAACGAAACGGGTTTCGTCCCCGAGGGGGAAGCTTTTGCCAAGCCAGGTATCGCTGCAACAAGTCCACCTCTTCTTTTAGCTCCCACACATGACGATACAGGGTGTAGCTCAATTCCCGGTCGGCCAAGTCGGTGATCCTCGTGTGCCAACGCGTCAGCGCGTCCGATCGCTGACGGAATCGTTCTTCGACAGCACGGGATGCCTTCCCGCCCGAGGCCAGCAGTTGCCGAGCATCGGCCAGGAACCCAATCGCTTCGTCACCCACCTCATAAGGCAAGTGGAGTGAATCCGTCAGAAGGCGCAGCTCATCCAGAGAAGGCAGTGTCCCCTGAAGATCGCGGAACGAAGGACGCCAGTCCTGCAAAGCGGCCCGGTAAGCCTTCGAAGCGGTCCACCCTCGCCCCTGCGTGGCAAAGCTCGCGAAGGTGTGCAACGGGACAAAGTTGGCCCGGAACTCGCAGTTCGGATTCACCAGAATGCCGCTGACTTCCTGGCGAATCCCCGGCTCTCGATCTTGATAAGGGCCGAGATACAAGCGACGCATATCATAGTCGTTCGCAAACAGGTTATCCCAAAGAATCGGCGGACGCCGCAACACGGCACGCAGGTGGCGCACCTCCGCCACGGTGATCCGTTGCGCTACAATGTCCTGGCCGGTCCAGAACACCGGAATCTCAGGATCCAAACGATCCCCGATCTCCTGCAGATAGGCATTCGTCGAAATCTCGCCGGCAAAACTTCCACAATACGGGGTGGGACAGAACAGGAGTCCCCCCGGGTTGGATTGGCGTTGCAGCTGAGCCAGAACCTGATGCGTCCAGGTGATGTGGGCTCCCGCCCAGGAACCATATTGTCGAAGGTGTTCGGCAGAACCCTCAGGAGGAATGTCGTCAAACAGGAGGGCAAAGTCTTGGCAGCCCAGGGATAGCAACTGCGCGACCTTGGTCCGGAGCATTCGTTCCATCTGGCGGGGGCTGAACTCCGCGCGATACCCCGGGGCGAGTCCGTAGATAAAGCGGATTCCCGTGCGGCGGCATCGCCGGATCAAACCGGCCAGCTCCTCACACTCTCCATCCGTGTAGCATCGGGACCAATAGAGACGATGTTTCGGATCGTCCTTGGGTGCATAGAGGTAGCTGTTCAACCCGGAACGCGCCATCCATCGACAGAGTTCCGCCCGCTGATCCATCGTCCAGGGCCGACCGTAAAACCCCTCCACGACCCCCCAAAAACCTGAACTCATTTTCGACGATGTTGATTTAATGGTGCCTTCCTTTCGTCACGATCAGCGGGATCCCAGGTGCTGGTAAATCAGCTTGTCCAGCAATTCCCGGCCTGACCGTGAACCGTTCGCCTCGCGCCGCTCCTCAATCCGGGCGGCCAACTTCCGAAACGGCCGCACATAAGGGTGCCGTGACAGGGCGTGACGGAAGGCGGTGTGCCGTCGCAGAATGGAACTCACGCGACGGAAATTGCCCGGGATCCGCGGGTTTGAAGGCGCTCCAGTGTCCGTCTTTCTGAGGACTACCGAGATATTGCCTCCGTCTTCGGAGGTGGCGCGCTTGATCACTTCAAAGCCGGCTCGACAACCCAGAGCCTCCAAGGCCGGCAAGTTGAAATGATAGAGGTGCCCCAGATGAAACTGCGAATGGGGTTGCTGACAGGTCGCTTCCGAGTTAGGCACTTCAATGAACAGCAGCCCTCCCGATCGGAGCCAAGTGCGGAACCGTACGATGGCGTCGTAGGGATCTTCCAAATGCTCCAACGCATGGAAGAGGGTGACGAAGTCCTGGGACTCAGGGGCTACCTTCGCGTCCTGGTAGAACGCCTGCCAAACCGGGACCTTGAGTACCTGGGCGGCATACAGCGCATAGCCCTCGTTCGGTTCAAATCCAGTGGCATCATACCCCATGGCCCGCACCACATACACCACCTCACCGCTCCCAGCTCCTACGTCCAATACCTTCATCCCGGGCGACAACAGTCCACGAATCTGGGCGAACCGGTCGACCGCCACTTTCCCCGCACGAAAGGCATGCTTCGGCTGGGGTTGATAGGTGCCTTTGTAGCTGCTGCGATACTCGCGCTCGTAAAAGTGGCGCACGCGATCCGCGCTGGGACGCGGATCTGTCCAAACCAACCCACAATCGCAGCAGATCACCGAGCGCAAGGGTTGACCGTGTCGATCTTGGGACCTGACAGTCTCTACCTCCACCGACCCGCAGAGGTTACAGGGAATGGAGCAACTCGTACTCGATTGGATGGTGGGCATGCGTTGCTCAGGGTTGGTTCAGCGGAGCACTTCATCGTCATGGTCGCACGAGCGACCGCTCGATGTGGCGAATCTGCCAGGATGATAAACAAGGGCCCGATCGGTTGTCTACCTCAGGTGGCATACCTTAGTTTGGAGCTAATGCAGGAAAAATTTTCCTAGCTCCGATAAAGTTTTTTCAATTTGCTATTGAACAATTCTTCAATGGAGCCATCTATGAGTGTGTAGTACCGCTGCTCGTTTAGGGTTGGCAGAGAGGTCTTGCTTGCGGTGGGGTTCGAGCAGCGCGGAAATAGTTGGCCCTGCTGCCCTTCTGAGCGTCTTGGTGAAGGCGTAAACGACCTCGTCACCAGAGAGCCAATAGATTTATCTATTGGCTCTTTCTCTTTTTAGGCCCCCAAAGCGGACCGATCTTGTCTTGAATGCCAGCGGCTCCCAAGCAGTCCAACCCTGCGGACCGCGGAGAACGCGTCAGGCACAGCCTCTGCTTGACTCAGTCGCCCGAATGATGTCCAGTGACTATTAGAACGCCTATGCTGAGAATCCATGGCAGTCCGACTCGTTTTTGCGACGGCATCTCGCGGCGCAACTTTTTGAGAATTGGTGCGCTCGGGCTCGGAGGCATTGGGTTGCCCCAGCTATTAAGGGCTGAAGCGCAGTCAGGGATCAAACTATCCCACAAAGCAGTCATCATGATTTTCCTGCCGGGTGGGCCATCCCACCAGGACATGTTTGATCTCAAAGTGGATGCTCCATCCGAAGTCCGAGGCGAGTTTCGGCCGATTTCGACCAAGGTGCCCGGGATTCAGATCTGCGAGCACCTCCCCCGACTGGCCGGGATGATGGATAAGCTGGCGATTATCCGTTCCATCGTAGGCGCTTCCGGAGACCACGACGCCTTCCAGTGTCTGACGGGAAGAGCGTTTCAAAACCAACCTCCCGGAGGCTGGCCATCTGTCGGGTCCGTGCTGTCCAAGGTGGAGGGCCCCGTCAACCGTCTGGTCCCCCCGTTCATCGGTTTGGCCCCCAAGATGGGCGAGATGCGATGGGCGCGAACCGGAGATCCCGGATTTCTCGGTGTTGGTCATGCCCCTTTCCAGCCCAATAAAGGGGGCGGCAAAGACGACATGGTCCTGAACGGCATCACTTTAGACCGTCTAGGCGATCGCAAATCGTTGCTCAAGAGCTTCGATACCTTCCGACGCGACCTGGACGCGAGCGGCATGATGGAAGGCCTTGATGCCTTCAACGAGCAGGCATTCGGCATCTTGACCTCCAGCCAACTGCTGACCGCTCTCGACCTAGACAAAGAAGACCCCAAGGTGCGGGCCCGCTACGGCAAGGGGGATCCCCGCAATCGCGATGATGGCGGACCCAAACTCATGGAGCATATGCTGACGGCCCGTCGATTGGTCGAAGCGGGTGCCCGTTGCGTCACCCTAGCCTTCAGCCGATGGGACCATCACGGCGACAATTTCGGAGCACTTCGTCAAGATCTGCCGCTCCTGGATCAAGGGGTCAGCGCCCTGGTCGAGGACCTGCATGCCCGTGGGCTCGACAAGGACGTGTCGGTCATCGTTTGGGGAGAGTTCGGTCGAACGCCTTACATCAACAAGGACGCAGGGCGTGACCATTGGCCGCGGGTCAACTCGGCCTTGCTCGCCTGCGGCGGCATGCGCATGGGACAGGTGATCGGTGCTACCGACCGTCTGGGAGGTGAAGCAACTGATCGACCGGTTCAGTATGGGGAGGTCTTCGCCACTCTCTATAACAACCTTGGTTTGGATGTGAACAAGGTGGTCCTGCAGGACCTCAGCGGTCGGCCTCAGTACCTCGTGGACGGTAGCGCCCAAGCGATGCCCGAGTTGATTGGGTAAGTCGGGTGATGGGCCGAGACGGCCCACACTACAATTGTAGCGTCGTCCGTCCTCGGACGATTCCCCCCCGGCCCCGAGCGCAGCGGGCGTTTCCTTCGCCTCTCAAGACCGCCGGAAGCCGAGGAGGGATCGATTACGATTACGATTACGAACCGACCCCGACACCCAACACCTCCCCCGGGTGTCTCCCTCACCCCTTCACCGCTTCGACACACCGATTGCAGAGGGTCGGATGCTCAACGCTCTGACCAACATGCGTCTCCCAATGCCAACAACGCTCACACTTGGCGCCGTCCGCCTTCACCACCTGAGCGGTCACTTCCGACCCGGCAGGAGCATCCGGACGCGAAGCCGGCCCCGGCTTCAACGTCAGCTGTGAAACATTCAGCAGTTCCTGCAGCTGTGAAATCACCGGGGTGAGCGGTTCGATCCAATCCGACGGCACGGTAGCTTCCATCCGCGCATCCAAGGCCTTGCCAATGGTCTTGGCCTGCCGCGCTTGTTCCAACACGGGCATGGTCAAATCGCGGATCGAAAAGAGCTTCTGCCACAACGCTCGTTCCACCTCGCCGAACGCAAAGGGCTTCGGATTCCAAATCGATTCGTGAACGGTAGCCTGCTCGCGTCCCGGGATGAACTCCCAAGCTTCGTCGGCCGTGAACGCCAAGATCGGCGACAGGACATGACAAAGCCCGGTGACCAATCGGGCCAAGGCCGTTTGCGTGGATCGGCGGCGCGGTGAGTTGGCCGCGTCCGTATACAGCCGGTCCTTCACCACATCGTGATAGACCGAGCTCAGTTCGACGGCGGTAAACTGCGCGATCCGCTGATAAACCACATGAAACTCGAAGCTTTCATAGGCCTTCAACACATCCGCTTCCAACGCCGCAAACTCGCCTAAGATCCAGCGATCCAAACCGGTCAACTGAGCATCGGGAACCGTATGCTTGGCCGGATCGAAATCATAGAGATTCGACAACTGATAGCGCAGCGCATTGCGGATGAGACGGTAGGTCTCACCTACTTTCTTGATCCGCTCCTCGCTCACCACGATGTCATTGCGAAAATCCTGGCTCGCGACCCACAGGCGCAACACATCAGCCCCGAAGTCCTTGACGTAACGTTCCGCGGTCTGCGGCTTCTCATAGCCTCCCTGTCCCTGCTTGCTCTTGGAGATTTTCTCGCGATCGGCGTCCACCATGAACCCGTGGGTGAGCACCGTGCGGAACGGTGCCGCGCCGTTACCGGCCAAGGAAAGCAGCAAGGAGGACTGAAACCAGCCGCGATGCTGATCGGAGCCTTCGAGGTACAGGTCGGCTTGGAACGCAGGCAAGGTGCTTCCATCGGCTCGTTTGCCATGCAACTCCCCGCGCTGAGCGATCACCGCCCGGGAACTGGACCCGGAGTCGATCCACACATCCAAGGTATCCGCGGACTTGCTGACGCCTTCCGCGCCCGTCCAATCCGAGGGACGGCATAAGGCCCACAGCTCCGACGGTGTCTTTTCGAACCAGACATGACTGCCTTCCTTCTGCACCAAATCGGCAGCACGTCGCACCACGCGGGCGTCCAGGATCGCATTACCCTGAGCGTCATAAAACGCCGGGATCGGCACTCCCCAAGAGCGTTGCCGCGAGATACACCAATCCGGTCGACCTTCCACCGCACCGCGAATCCGATTGATACCCCAATCGGGCACCCATTGAACTCGATCAATTTCGGCCAGCGCCTGTTTGCGGAACGTCGATCCATCGGCCGTGGCGTGATCGATGCGGATGAACCATTGGTCCATCGCACGAAAGACCACCGGGGTCTTGCTGCGCCAACAGTGCGGGTACTGATGCGTGTAGGGCTCGTGAACGAGCAGCCGGTTGCTCTCTCGCAAGATCGCCAGCACCGCTTCGTTCGCATCGCTCGACTTGCCACCCTTCTCCAGGACGGACTTTCCAACCAGCGAATCGGGCATCTGCTGCTCCACCGGGAGATCCGAGGTGCGAGCCAGGCATCCTGTATCGTCCACCGGCGAATAGACAGGCAGGCCGTGGCGGATGCCGAGGCTGTAATCCTCCAATCCGTGTCCGGGCGCGATATGCACAAAGCCCGTGCCGGTGGTGTTCTCCACAAAGTCATCGCCCGCCAGCAGTTTGCCGGTCCGGTTGCAGAACGGGTGCTGATACTCGAGCGTGGCCAACTCGTCGCCGTAGACCGTGCGGATGATCTGATAGGCATCCCAACCCGCCTTGGCTGAAACTTGAGACAGCAGCGCGTTGGAGACCAGGTAGGTCTCATCGTTGGCCATCACCAGGGAGTAATGGAACTGGGAATTGAACGCGACCGCCAAGTTGGCCGGCAGGGTCCAAGGCGTGGTGGTCCAGATCAGGATGAACGTGCCCGGCTGCCCTACCACGGGGAACTTCACGTAGATGCTCTGGCTGACATGGTCGTTGTATTCAACCTCGGCTTCCGCCAAGGCAGTGTGACAGGGGATGCTCCAATACACGGGTTTCTTGCCGCGATAGACAAAGCCCTTCTCCACCACATCAGCGAAGAGTCGAAGTTCATCCGCCTCATACTCCCGGTTGAGCGTGAGATACGGGTTCTCCCAATCGCCCAGGACGCCAAGCCGTTTAAACTGAGTGCGCTGTAGATCGATGTATTTCCGCGCATAGGTGTCGCAGGCGCGACGGATCGAGGCGGGGTCCGCCTCGGTGTTCCCGGCCTTGCGCATCTCCTGGCTGACCTTGAACTCGATGGGCAAGCCATGGCAGTCCCAACCTGGGATATAAGGAGCGCTGAACCCACGCACCGTCTTGTACTTAACGATGATGTCCTTGAGAATCTTGTTGAGCGCGGTGCCAACATGAACGTCGCCATTGGCGAACGGGGGACCGTCATGGAGCACGAACTTGGGCGCGTCGACCCGCGCCGCCTGAATGCGCTCATAAAGGCGCATTTCGGTCCACTTGGCCAGACGCTGCGGTTCACGCGACACCAAATCGGCTTTCATCGGAAAGTCGGTGCGCGGCAAATTAACGGTATTCTTGTAGTCCATAGTTTGACCCAACCAGGAGCGCGGAAGGTAGCAGGAGCCGGGAAGAGATCAAAGCGGGATTTGCCGACGTCCGGAATCCTTTGACGTCCGGCCCCCAGCTTCCTAGGTTCTCGGGGTGTCGAAAGGTATCCTATCGGGCCTGGATTCAGACCACTACCCGCGGGCAATCACCGGATTGCCCATGTCCTACACCCGCTGGGTGGGGAGCCGGCTGATCCGTGCGCTGACCTCGCTCCGCGGGGTGGTCTCCTTTGGACTCATTACCTGCGGGGTGCTCATCACCAAGGGACGCACTGCCTCCAATGTGATCTACCCCCTGATCTGGCAGCAAGTCATGCGCTCCGGTGTCGCGCTGCTCCCCATGGTCTTGTTCCTCGCCGTCGCGTTGGGCTTGGTGGTCATCGGCCAAACCGTCTCCCTGGCGACCCAGGTGGGTGCCCGGCAATACCTAGGTATGGTGATGGTGACCGTCGTGGTTCGCGAACTGGGCCCCCTGCTGGCCGCGTTGATCGTATTGGCCCGCGCCGGAACCGGCACCGTCATCGAACTCGGCACCGCCCGAGCCTCTCGCGAGGTCGAAGCGCTGGAACTGATCGGGATCGATCCGATCCACTATTTCGTGGTTCCTCGCATCATTGGCATGGCCCTCGGAGTGTTTTGTCTCACGGTCTATATGATCGTGGTTGCCTTGCTAGCCGGCTATCTGTGGGCCTTCGTCCAGAACGTGCCGATTCTGCCCTCCGACTACTTTAACCAGTTGGCCGGCGCGCTGCACCCCTTAGATTTTGTAGCCCTGGGCCTGAAATCCACCGGCATGGGAGTGCTGATTGCCCTGGTGACCTGCTACCATGGACTAGCTCAGCCGCTGCACATCGAGGACGTCTCCAAGGCGACCATCCGCGCCATCACCCAGAGCGTGGTGCTGTGTGTCATGGCCGACGCCTTGTTCCTCATCATCTACCTGCTGCTGTGATGAGCCTCTCCGACCAGTTCACCCCCAAGCGCGAACCGCTGTTGGACCTGCGGGCTGTCGATATACCTTCGACCCGCTACCCCGGCTCCCCGCAAATCCAGAGCGTTCATTGGCAGCTTCATCCGCGGGAGTTCTGGGTGATCGGTGGGTTGCTGAGCAGCGGAAAAACGAATTTCTTAACCACAGCGGCAGGTGCGTTGGCTCCGCTTCGTGGGGAGATACGGCTGTTCGGGCGCGTGCTGCATCAAAACCAGGTGGAAACCGATCTTCCCGATCGCTTGAGAATCGGATTGGTTCATGACGGCGGGCTGCTGCTCCGGCATTTGAACGTGGCGGACAACATTTCCCTGCCGCTGCGCTACCATCACAACGCCACCGACCAGGACGTTGCCAAGCGGCTCTCAGCCTGGCTGAAAGCGATGGAGCTCAATGACTGGGCCACCGAGTTTAGCGGCAACATCAGCCGCAACTGGGCCCAGCGAGCGGGTTTGGCGCGCGCATGCATTCTCGAACCGGAGATCCTGCTGCTGGACAGTCCGCTGTCAGGACTGGACCCCCAACATGCGCGCTGGTGGCTCCAAACCGTGGCCGAATTGGCCGAAGGACATCCCTTGATCAGCTACCGCCCCATGACGACGGTGGTGACCTGTGACGATTTTCGCCCGTGGATTGCCCCCGGCCGCAACTATGCCGTGCTACGGGAGGGGCAACTCGAGATTTTGGATCCGGGCCTCCCCGCCGACCAGATCATCAACACGCTGGCAACCCCTTCCTCGCCCCAGGCCGACCCCCGCTGACTTTCCCCACTGCCATGCCCATCCAAGATCTAACTCCCCAGCTGCGAACCCGGCTCAACCGATTCGAACGGATTGTCGGGATATTCATCATGGCCGCCACCCTGATGATGGTCATCGGACTCTTTCTCTACTTGCGCGAAACCGCCAAGCGCAAGGGATGGTTCGTGCTCAAGGCTCCCTACTACACTTACCTACGCAGCGGCAGCGGCATTCAGGTGGGAGACAAGGTAAAACTCATGGGTTTCGATGCCGGCGAGATCACCGCGGTGACGGCTATGCCGCCCGGAAACGAGTATGACGTTTATGTCTCGTTTGTGGTTTTAGGGGAATATCACGGCTATGTCTGGAGCGATTCCGTTGTGAAAGTGAAGTCGGCCGGGCTGCTGGGAAACCGCTACCTCGAAGTCATCAAGGGTGATGCCTCGGGCAAGCATGGCAAGGTCTACGCCACCTATGTCTCCAAGGATGGCAAGGGGATCGACGAAATGTGGGACCCGACCGCCAAGTCCTACAAGCCCTTCCCTAAGAACGACAAAAAAGCCCAGTATTACGTGCCGGCGGAGGAACCCCCGGAGCTGGCGAGTCAGATGGATGCCATCGTCCAGCAAGCGAAGGATGCCCTGCCACATGTTCTGGCCCTTACGAATCTGCTGACTCGCGTCATGGCCAACACCGCCGATGCAACAGATCGGCTGAATGGGCTTCTGTCCGACGCCAAACCCATCGTTGCCAACCTGACGATCATCAGCGATCACCTCAAGCATCCCCAAGGCTCCCTGGGTGAATGGTTGATTCCCACCAACGTCAATCGCCAGCTCAGCGAAACCCTCACCAACGCCAACACCACGCTCCTGTCCGCCAACAGCACCCTCACCAACGCCAACCTCCAGCTGACCGAGGTGGCCACCAGCCTTGATGAGGCTCTCGACAACCTGGCCAAGATCACTGGCAATCTCCGCGCGCAGGTGGATCAGAACACCAACATCGTCAAGGAAGTGTCTCAACTCATCGTCGACACCGATAACTTGGTGCAAGGCCTCAAACGGCATTGGCTGCTGCGATCCGCCTTCAAGGGCGAGAAGACTCCCGGAAGCAATCAAGCACCGCTGAGACCGATGAACCTGCGGCGATAGCGGCACAGGGGCTCCGAGGAGGACGTGCAACCAACGAAGCGGGCATGTCCCTCTATGGACTGCGGTGGCACGACCTCATCTTTGCCGCGAAAAATGGGGTACTAGACAAGCTGGGCAACGCCGGCTTTTCTGACTTTGCGGCAAGGCCCGAACCCGCAGGGTTCAAAGAGATTTAGCCGGGGGTGCTCGCACCCCCGGAACTGTTAAAAGTACGGAGCATCGCGCAGCGATGCCACTGGCTTCTGAGACTTGCGTCAACCGCTTCAAGGAACCTAATCAGTTCGTCAGCCCATTGGCCGACGGGTGGCACGCCTTTCAGGGTGCTGTTTATTGGGGGGCCGACACACCGGGGGTGTCGCTGCGCTCCACGCCCCGGCTAGTCTCTTTGAACCCTACGGGTTCCCCGATGGGCCGGCACGGCCCACACTACAAATGCAGAGAGGTCCGTATCGGACGTTCCCCCACCCCCGAAGCACATCAGGCTGAAAGAATGTTCCCTCCCAATGCGTAGAAGGAGGTATGATCACCGTTCCAACGCAACCCTTTGTCGTTCTCAGCCGCCTGGCTTCCTATCGCTTCCTGGCCTTGCTGGCCCTGCTCAGCTCCTCGTTCCAGGCTCACAGCGTGGGCTGGGTATCCCGCCATGGCCTGTCGTCGCATGAGTATCAGGATCAGTTCAACTCCTGGACCGGACAGGGGCTGCGGCTGCGCTGCGTGTCAGGTTACCTGAATGGAGCCAACACGGAGTTCGCGGCGCTTTGGGACGACACCGACGGCCCTAGCCAAGCCGCCACCCACAACGCCACCGCCGCAGACATCCAGTCGCAGGATATCACCATGGGCAACAACAGCTTCCAACCGACATGGATCAGCATCTATCCGGTCGGAAACGCCCTGCGCTACGCCGCCATCTGGGAAGCCGGAAACGCGAATCGTGTCATTCGCATGGGTCGCACCTACGCCCAGCTCCAATCGGACAAGGAATTCTACGAAGACACCGGATATCATCTGCACCACCTCAGCGCCACCACCCTCGGGGCCACTGACTATTACGCCGCCATCTGGCAAAAATCGACGGTTCACCCCGTGCAGATTTGGAAGGCTCGCATGAGCACGACAACCTATCAGAATGAGTTCAACGCCGCCACGGCAGCAGGCTATCGCCTGGTCCAATCCTTCGGCTGCGTGGTGGGCGGCGAAGAACGGTTCGCGGCCATCTGGCGCAAAGTGGGGGGAGACACCTGGTGGAACTATGGCTCCCTCACGGCCGCGAACTACCAAACCGAAACCGAGAATGCCTACTACCAAGGTTACCGCACGGATTTCGTCTCCGCCTACTCCGTGAACGGGTCTCCCCGATTTAACTCAACCTGGACCCGCAACGGCGGCTGGTCCGGCAGCACACGTGACCTGATCGACAAGGGAATCCGCAAATACATGGAAGACACGGACACCCCGGGAGTGTCGCTCTCCATCATGCGCAACGGACGACTGGTCTATGCCAAGGGCTTTGGATACGCCGATCAGGAGAACCACCAGTGGGCTGGACCACTCCATCGCTTTCGCATCGCCAGCATCTCCAAGCCCATCACAGCAGCGGGTGTGCTCAAGCTGATCGACGATGACAAATTCGAACTGACCGACAAGGTCTTCGGCAGTGGGGCTCTGCTGGGCACCCAATATGTCAATGGCAACTATTCCACTTGGGAAAAGGCCATCAATGTCCGACACCTACTCAACCATACCACCGGCTGGACCGCCGAAACCCCCATGTGGGACAACAGCTACGGCGTGGATCATGAGCGAATCATGGATTGGACCCTCGACTCCAACAGTCCGCAGTTCGAACCCGGGACGCGGTATGACTACATGAATCTGGACTACCACACCCTCGGGCGAATCATCGAAAAATACAGCGGCAAGAGCTACGAGAACTATATCAAGGATGCAATCCTGGCCCCCTGCGGCATCACCCAGATGCAACTAGGAAACCAGACGAAGGCCGGACGACTCCCTCGCGAAGTCGTCTATGCCGCGCCCGACGGCGGGAACCCGTATACCGAAATCCACCCCAAGCGCATGGACGCCAACGGAGGCTGGATCGCCACCTCCATCGATCTGCTGCAGTTCCTGCGTCGGATCGACAACGAACCATTCCCCAGTGACATCTTATCGTCGGCCCGTCGCACCGAAATGCGCAACTTCGCCCTGACCATGGGGAATGGGTATGGCCTCGGCTGGTTCGACGTCGGAGGAGGCGCTGAAGGCCACAACGGTTGCATGACCGGCACCTCCTCTTTCATGGTCGACCGCAATAACGGAACCGCCTACGCGGCCCTCGCGAACAAACGCACCGGATGCTCCTGGGACTTGAACACGGCGGTCGATAAGATCCTGGATCAGCTGGAGCAGAAGAACGAATGGCCAAGCTACGACCTGTTTCCCGTTCCCAGCCAGAACTACGCCAACTGGGTCAAGGCCGTGTTTGCCATCGATCTCAGTTCAGCGGCCAGCACTGCCGACTTCAACCTGGGGCTAATTGAACGGTTCGCACCCTATGCGGATCCGGACCGCGATCGGATGTCGAATCTGGAAGAGGCTTACTATGGCACTGATCCCAGCCGAGCCAACCGCGCGCGCGTCCTGACCGCGCGAATCGAAGGTAAGGACGTCGTGTTCCGCTGGACCCGCAGCACCGAAGACGTAGGCCTCACCGGCACCCCCGTCTTCTCAAGCGACCTCCAGACCTGGGCCGCCCGGCGGGTAACGATCACCCCGGTGGGACGTCCGGCTCTCGGAGTCGAAACCGTCGAGATCCGACTGCCCAAGACCAACAGCCAACTGTTCATGAAGTTGGAGATCGAGACCGACTAGGGCGGGATTTGAGGTGGGAGAGATCGGTATCTCCGATTAAGGGATACCCGACTCCGTCGGGTTCTAGAAAGCGGTAGAGGTCTACCGCGCTCCATATGGCCAATCGCCTCGCGAAGCGTCTTGGAGTGCTGTAGCCCTCTACAGCTTTTGTCCCCACAGCGGAGCTGGGATCCCCCCGGGGCCGCCCGGGGAAGCACTTTAAGCGTGCACGGATGGGATAGGCTGGATAGGCTCCGGGCCATTACCAAAACTTTCGCCTCCATGAGGTCCCAAATTGGAATCAACAGCGGGACGAGGGCTGGCTCGCGGACAAAGTCCATCCTCCGAACTGCTACGGCGCGGTTGAACACCGGAGCGTGGTCAGCAGCCTTGCTTTTGTGGGCGCTCGGGGCCGACTTGACCGCTGTTCCGCCGGCCACCCCCTCCCTCCCGCCGGAGAAGCTGGTGACCGAGCAGGATCGCCAACACTGGTCTTACCTGCCCCTCCGCCGCCCCGACCTCCCAGGCCTTCCCGCGGGCGCGTTGTCGCTCACGCCAGTGGACCGTTTCATTCAGGCGAGGCTGAGCGCTCAGGGGCTGACCGCCACGCCACGAGCCGAACCTGAAAAACTCATCCGCCGATTGTATTTCGGCCTCATCGGCCTGCCGCCCAGCCCGCCCCAAATCGCGGCTTTCGTGGAAGCAGCGGCCTTGAATCCTTCTTCCGCCGTCGAGAAGTTGATCGATGACCTGCTGGCCAGCCCCCACTACGGTGAACGCTGGGCCCGGCATTGGTTGGATGTCGTCCGTTACGCCGACAGTGATGGACAGGAAGGCGATGCGGACCGGCCGACCGCGCATCATTTTCGTGACTTTGTCATCCGCAGCCTCAACGAAGATTTGCCCTTCGACACGTTTGTGCGCTGGCAGTTGGCGGGTGACGAACTGGAACCGGACAATCCTTCGGCGCTCGCCGCCACCGGCTTCATCGTAGCCGGAACCCACGCCGTTCTTCCCGACCGGCTCATGGAGGAGGAGAGGATTCGTACCCGCTTCAACGAGCTCGATGATATGATCGCCACGACGGGTGCCGCGATGATGGGGCTGACCCTCGGGTGCGCACGTTGCCATGATCACAAGTATGATCCTATTCCGCGACGCGACTACTACCGGCTACTGTGCGCCTTCAACACCGGCGACCGGGCCGAGCTGCCGTTAGTACCCTGGGAGCAGGCCCGCCGTCAGCGGAAGCTGGAAGCCGAATGGAAGGCGGAGCTAGACGCCGCCACCCAGCGCTGGGAACAAGTGTTGAAGCAGACCGACAAATCGGAATTAAAGGCCCGTCAAAAGGAGAAGGACGAATCACTTCAGAAGTTGAAAGCGCGCAAGCCGCGCCCAGTGCCCACCGCGCTGGGATTCGAGGACGCGGACGCCAAACCGCGCGACACGTTCCTGTTAGCCCGGGGCGACTTTAGAGCCAAGAGCGAACCGGTCCAGCTGGGCTTCCTCTCGGTCTTGACCCGCGGAAAAAGCCCTGAGGACTATTGGTCCTCCGCGCGCAACCACCAAAAGCGGTCCGATTCTACGCAGCAGCGTCGAGCGCTGGCGGAGTGGATGACCGACGGGGAGCACGGCGCGGGGAATCTGGTCGCACGAGTCATCGTCAACCGAGTCTGGCAACATCATTTCGGGGAAGGCCTCGTGCGCACCGTCAACGATTTCGGCGCACGCTGCGATCCACCCACTCATCCCGAGTTGATGGAATGGCTGACCGCCGAGTTTGTGAAGGGCGGCTGGAGGCTTAAGCCTCTGCATCGGCTCATCCTCGCCAGCTCCGTGTATTTGCAGGACACGACTTTCGATCCCGACCAGGCGAAGAAGGATCCCGACAACCGCCTGCTCTGGCGGCGTCGTCCACAACGATTGGAGTCCGAGATCCTCCGCGACACCATGCTCGCGGTCAGCGGCACGCTGAACCCGCGGATGTTCGGCCCGGCCGTCAAGGCGCCGGTCGCGCCCGAAGCGATTCAAGCCCGCAACATGAAGGACCCGTATCCAACCGACTTGAAGGACACACCATCCACTCGTCGGCGTTCGGTCTACCTCTTTCATAAGCGCGTCGTGCAGCAGCCGTTGATGCAGGCCTTCGATGGCCCGGATGCGCAGGCCAGCTGTGGCCGTCGGGAAAACACCACGGTGGCCCCGCAGGCCCTCGCCCTGCTGAACGACCCCTTTGTCCGCGCGCGGGCCGCAGACTTCGCGCTCAGACTGAGACGGGAAGCGGGCTCAGGAACCGACGCTCAGACTCGTCTGGCCTGGAAGCTGGCCCTCGGCCGCGAGCCGTCGTCGGACGAACTCAAAGCCATAACTGCGTTGGTGGGCAGACAAATCCAGCAACGCCTGACGGCGGGCGTCGCACCCACCGAAACCCAGACTCTGGCTTTGGAGGATTTGTGTCAGGCTATCTTTGCCCTCAACGAATTCATCTACGTGGATTAAATCCTCAGGCAACGCATGAAGCCGTTTGATTCTCATTGTGCCCGGTATCAGCAATTCACCAACCGTCGGGATTTCTTGAGCAAGGCGGGTGCGGGTTTCGGCCTGCTGGCCCTGTCAGATCTGCTCCAGCTCAACCCGCTTCGCGCAGCCGAATCGAACCATGGAATGGCTCGCGTTCAGGACCCCTTGGCGCCACTGAAACCTCACTATTCAGGCCGCGCCAAATCGGTCATCTGGCTCTTTATGGAAGGCGCGCCCAGCTCAGTGGACCTCTTCGATCCCAAGCCGGAACTCACCAAACGCGACGGCCAACGGATCAACATTGACGTCTTCAACGGCAACCCCGGGCCGCTGATGAAGTCGCCCTTTCAATTTCAACAATATGGGCAGTCGGGGGCCTGGGTCTGTGATAAGTATCCGAACGTGGCAAAGCACGTGGATGACTTCGCGTTCATCAAGTCCCTCTACAGCGAGTCCAATGACCATGTTCCCGCCCTCTACCAGATCAACACCGGCATCGCCCGCCCCGGCTTCCCCAGCGCCGGAGCCTGGGTGACGTACGGGCTCGGCAGCGAAAATCGAAACCTCCCGGGCTATGTGGTACTCGGCAATACCCAAGGGGTGAAAGGTGGCCCACTGAACTGGAGTGCCGGGTTCTTACCGACCAGCTACCAAGGGACACTCTTCCGCTCAGCGGGCGCTCCCATTCTCAATCTCACCCGCCCCGACCGCGTCAGCCGTCAAGACCAGCGATCGCAACTCGACTTCTTGAAGGAGGTGAACGATCAACACCTCCGACAGCATGAGGGGGAGCCGGATCTATTGGCCCGCATTCAAAGCTTTGAACTGGCCTATCGGATGCAGATGGAGGCCAGCGACCTGACCGATTTCTCCTCGGAGTCCCGTGAGACCCGGGCCTTATACGGCCTGGATAGCGAGGTATCCAAAAGCATCGGCACGAAGTGCCTGCTCGCGCGGCGCCTGATCGAACGCGGAGTGCGTTTCGTGCAGGTCTACAGCGATGGGGAATGGGACGCCCACAGTGATTTGAAAGGGAATCACTCCCACCATTGCGCGTCGACAGACCAACCCATTCATGGGTTGCTGACCGATTTGAAACGTCGCGGGCTCATGGACAGCACTCTGGTTGTGTGGGGTGGTGAGTTTGGACGCATGCCGGTCTCACAGGGCAATGGCGGTCGCGACCACAATCCCAATGGTTTCATGGCCTGGATGGCCGGTGCCGGGATCAAGGGGGGAGTCAGCTACGGCGAAACCGATGAGATCGGCTACCGCGCGGAAAGAGACCGGACCAGCGTGCACGATCTACACGCGACACTTCTTCATCTGCTCGGCATGAACCACGAAAAGCTGACCTACTTTCACAACGGGCGAGATTACCGCCTCACCGATGTAGCGGGGAGCGTCATCGAAAAGATTCTGGTGTAAGCTCGGTCCGTCCCCGCCCGATGGGCCGACACGGCCCACGCTACCTTGATAGAGACGTCCGTCCCCAGACGTTTCCCCAACCCCCTCAGCTCACTGACACCAAACAGACCTTCTCGCCTCGCTCATTTCGCGCCAAGCCCTGCGCGTTGGGATCCAAGGTCGGCTGCCCATCCACACAAAAGAGGTAATGATGATGACCGTGGTTCATCGGAATCTCCGCCCGCCAAGAACCGTCGAATTGCTGGGTCATCGGATGCGACCCCGGATGCCAGTCGTTAAAATCCCCCATGACGGTCACCGTCTTGGCCTTGGCCTCCATGCAGCGGAAGATGATGGGTTTGATGACGCTCTTGGCGGAATAGCCGCCGGGACGCTTCGGACGATAGTTCTCTAAGTTGCTCATCGGATCTCTCTTAGTCCTAGGAAGGCCTCTGGTTCGCCAGCGAAAGGACCAAACCCACGGATCTGCGCAATGTAGCATAGAAGAGAATGAGAGCAAGAGCACTCAAGCGAACGCCTCAAAAGCCGAAGTTACTCTCGGGTGAGCACTTAACCTCAGTCTATCCGATGCACTATTCCACCGAGCAGGAGTTTAAACTGGCCCGCCAACTCAGCCCGCGTCGCGGCACCACTCAGGCCCACGACCTCGAAGGCTTGGTCGCCGAGCAACTGGCCCACTTCGCCATCGACCCCCGGACACCCTTGGGCAGTTCTCTCGGTCGTCTGGCAGGACACATCTACCGAGCCAATGTCGAGCTACGAACCCTCTGGGACCTGTCCTTGCAGGAGCTGAAAACCCTGGATCGTCGCGATCGCATCGCCTTTTTTAATGCCAAAAAGTTCATGTGCTTCCAAATGGCCAAGCTGCTGGACTCCCTGCAGAACCCGTTTCGAGCCACCTACCAATCACTCACCAACCATCAATCCACCCAGCTTGCCAAAGGTCCCTACCCGATCTTCGACAACGTTGCCGCTCTGTTTTCTTCAACACCGGTTATCACCCGCACCGCCACCTACATCTACGCGTGCACGGAGTGGATCGACGATGCTTTCCAAGGGCGCGAACCACTGCTGGAAGTGTATTCCCGGCTGCTCAACCCCACATCCATCTCCCTGGCGAACCACATTGTTGATTTGGAATGCGGTCCGCTGTCGCACGAGTACATGGCCTGGAATTTCAACTCCGGCATGGCGGCAATCGACGCCACCCTCAGCCATCTGGTGGGACATCGCGACATCATTCTGAGTTCGCGAAACATCTATGGAGGCGCGTTCCAGCTGCTGCATGACTGGTTCCAAAAGCCGGGCAACCTGGATGCGGCGGTGGAGTTCTTCGATGGCTACACCGTGGAGGATTTTCAGCGCGCGCTCGCCGCCACTCAACTGCGGCATGCCGATCGTCTGGCCGCAGGCCGGCACATCTATGTGTATCTGGAGTCGCCCTGCAATCCTCAGGGGTACGTGCTGGATGTTCCTGCCATCTGCCGGGCCGCGCACGAAGCGGGGCTTTCAGTCATTCTCGACTCCACGGTAGGCACGCCCTTCCTTTGTCAGCCCCTGCGCCGCAGCGAGCCGATCGAACGGCCGGACTTCGTGCTTCACAGTTACACCAAGGACATCACGGGAAGTGGAACGACCACCGCCGGTGTCGTGATCGCCCGGAACGAGCGGATGTTCATTCCCAAACATGATTCCGTCAGCGCCAAAGATCTGGGGGGACGCCCAGTCACGTATCACTGGAACGAGACCCTCTTCTGGAACGTCTTTTATGTGAAGGGGGCTTTCCTCGATGCGGACAAGGCCTTCGAAGTGATCAATGGCTCGCGCACGTTGGAGCTGCGCTTGCTCCGCAAGTGCGCCAGCACCATTGTGCTCGCTCACTTCCTGGCCAGCCATCCGCTCTTCCGAGTGAAGTGCAACGCGCTGGAAAACAATGAAAACGCCGCCCTGCGGAAAGCCCACATGCGACTCGCGCTTCCGGCACCGCTGTTCACCATGGATCTCGAGCCCGCCCAACTCGACCGAGCCACCTTCACCCGTTTTTTCGACTGCTTGGAGCCGGCCTTCGGACATCAAGTCTCCCTGGGCCAATCCAATACCGTGATTCTCTGCCCTTCCCTGACCAGTCACAGCGAGCTGAGCGCCAAGGAATTGGAAGCGGCTGGCATCTCTGCCACCACCATCCGGGTGGCGATGGGCGACGAGGATCCGCGGCAGCTCATCGGGCATCTGGTACGCGTGGCCGAGCTGGTGATCGACCCAGCCAAGCCCGGGTTCAGCAAACAGTTCATGGCCGCTAAAGACGTAGACCAGCTGCATCGCGCGACCTGCCTGGACATCCAAGCTCGGTGGCTGGATGCGTCACCTAAAACCGAAGCCTGGATGTAACTCCGACGGAAGATTTCTTTCGACGGGGCGCCGGAATCCACCTAGGCTCCGGCCATGCTCGCAACATCGAAATCCTCACCGCGAACGCGCGCACTGTGGCGTGCGACTCTGCTCAGCTCGCTACTCCTAAGCAACTCCACCTGGTCGTTGTCGGCCGCCGACTGGCCGAATTGGCGAGGACCACAGCTGAACGGAATTAGCTCGGAATCCCATTTCCCCACCGAGTGGAGCAAAACCAAGAATGTCCGCTGGCGTGTCGCGCTGCCCGAACGGGGCAACTCAACTCCCATCGTGTGGGGTGATCGCATTTTTATCACCCAGGCGATCGAGAAGGAACATCGGCGCACCGTGATGTGTTTCCGCCGCAGCGATGGCAAGCTGCTCTGGCAGAAGGGGACCACCTACGCCCACGCCGAGAAGACTCACGGTGACAATCCCTATTGCGCCGCCTCGCCCGCGACCGACGGCTCGGTGGTGGTGGCTGCCTTCGGTCCGGCCGGGGTCTTCGCCTATGATTTTGAAGGCAAGGAGCTCTGGCAACGGGATCTGGGCAAACAGGAACACGAGTGGGGATATGCCTCCTCACCGGTGCTGGACGGAGATCGATGCTATGTTTTCCAGGGCCCAGGCAAAGGAGCCAAACTGCTCGCACTGCAGAAGCGCACCGGGGCAACTCTCTGGGAAAACCCCCTGCCCGAACCGAATCCCACAGAACGCTTCGACGGCTTCAAGGGAAATCTCCCCGGCCGCATTGGTTCCTTCAGCACCCCAGTTCTGGTCCAAGTGGAGGGCCGTTCTGAACTCATCCTCAGCCTCCCCGAAAGCCTCCAATCCTTCGATCCCTCCAGCGGCAAGGTGCTCTGGCATGCCGGTGGGCTCAACCCCTTGGTCTACACCACCCCAGTGGTGGGAGAAGGAACCGTGCTCGCCATCGGCGGCTTCTTCGGAAGCGTCGTGGCCGTGAAGCCCGGCGGCGATGGCGATGTCACCTCCAAACGCTTGTGGTATGAGCAGCGTGCCAAGAAGAACCGGATTGGATCCGCGGTCATCAAGGATGGTCACTTTTACATCCTCAACAGCGACGGCATTGCGGAGTGCGTGGAATTGGCCACCGGCAAATCCGTTTGGACTGAGCGATTGAAGGGTCCGGGTGCCAAGGCAGATTCTTGGTCTTCGTTCACTCTGGCGGGAGACAAACTCTACACCGTCAACCAGTCCGGAGATGCCTTCGTAGTGCGCGCCAGTCCGAAGTTCGAGCTGATCGCCACCAACTCGGTCGGCGAGTACACCAACTCCAGCTTCGCCCACTCCGACGGAGAACTTTTCCTGCGAACCTACGAGAGCCTGTGGTGTTTCAGCGCACCTCGCACCTCCGCCAGCGCGAGGTAAGGGATATATGGGGACTGGACAAATTGTAGGGGATCCTCACTTCCTCGCGTGAGTTCCTGATGCCGAAGCCGAGAACCCGTAGGGTTCAAAGAGATGAGCCGGGGCGTGGAGCGCAGCGACACCCCCGGTCTATCGGCCCCCTATTAAACAGCACCCTGGAAGGCGTGCCACCCGTCGGCGAACGGACTGACGAATTGATCAGGTTCTTTGAGTCGGGTGACGCAAGTCTCAGATCCCGGTGGCATCGCTGCGCGATGCTCCGTACTTTTAACAGTTCCGGGGGTGCGAGCACCCCCGGCTAGATCTCTTTGAACCCTGCGGGTTCGGGCTCTGCCGATAAATTGAGAAAAACCGGCGTTGCCCAGCTTGTCTAGTCCGCTTTCTTGGAGGTAAAGATGAGAGCCCTCTGCCGCTTTGGTCTCCCCAGCGGAGCTGGGATCCCCCCTCCGGGCGTGCCGAAACGCTGTAGAGGGCTACAACAGTCCAAGACGCTTCGCGAGGAAGGCTGACACTGGTATATCCTCACTCGCGCCCGAACACCTGTCGCGGCGTCATGGGATCCTGGTTCAGGGCCATCAACTCCCTGAGCTGCTGATCCAGTTTTGCCACCACGGAAGCATACCTGGGCTGAGCAGCCAGGTTCCGCTGCTCCCATGGATCCTGCCGGATGCGGAATAATTGCACCTGCGATTCCTTCGGACTTCGTATGAGTTTCCAGTCCTTCGTCCGAACAGAACGTTGCACATCGAGATAGGCGCCGTAGAGCGCCGCATCGCCACTTCGCTGCTGGCCGGTAATGAGGGGCACGATGCTGGGGAACTGAACTGAGGCCGGCACTGGCACGCCCGCCATTTCGCAAGTAGTGGCGAAGAGACTCTGCATGTGGAACAGAGCATCGTTCCTTCGTCCGCGCGGGATCCCCGGCCCCGCCATGATGAAGGGCATCCGAACCGAATGATCATACAGGTTCTGCTTGCCCATCAACCCGTGCTGACCCACCGCCAAACCCTGGTCGGACGTAAAGACAACCACCGTGTTCTGCGCCTGCCCACTGGCCTCCAGGGCGTCCAAAATCCGTCCAATCTGGACGTCCATGTGAGTGATGATGGCGTAATACTCCTGTAGGTGAGTCTGAACGATCGCCGGGGTGCGTGGATAGGGTGCCAGGATCTCGTCTCTGAGATCGAAATTGTCGATGCGAAAGGGATGCTTCGGCAGAAAGTTAGGCGGAACTCTCAATTGTCCCGCCGGATACATGTCCAAAAATTCGCGCGGCGCTTGCCGAGGGTCGTGAGGTGCATTGAAGGCTACATACATGAAGAAGGGGGCCGGCCTCGTCGAGGCCTGATGTTGGAGATAATCAATGGCCGCATCTGCGATGCGAACACTGCTGTGCACCGTCCTCCCCTCCACCTCCAGCCAATGCCCCTTCCACCGAGGATCCTCTGGGGTCCAGTCATTGCCAGGAGCGGGCCGATAGTACGCCAGACCACCATTGGTCGTTGAAGGAAGGAATCCGCCCGTGAGCGGCCCCAGTGTTTCGAAGCTGCGCACCAGTGCCGCCTGGGGCAGATGCCACTTGCCTGCCATAAACGTTTGATACCCGGCCTGACGCATCGTTTCCCCCCACAAGGCGGCACCATCGGCGATCCCTTGGCGCTTGGCATCGCTGCACTGCCAGACCCGGCGCCCGGTGTTCAGCATGGTCCGACTGGGGATACAGACCGCCCCGCTATAGCCACCCTGGTTAAAACAGTGGGTAAACAGCAACCCAAGCCGCGCCAATCGATCCAGATTCGGAGTGCGGCAAGGAAGCTCCCCCAGGCGGCTGAGCGTGCGAAAGGTTTGATCGTCGGACAGCAGGAGCAGGAAGTTCGGTCGCTCGCTATGAGGCGCGGCCAATTGATCCGCTGCTCCGTTAACCAAGGCCGGCGCGAAGGCGCCCGTGAAGACAAGGCACAGCAGAAGACACCGCCCGCGCATCCAATTCAGGCTTCGACGGGAGTAAGAGTGAAAGGAGTAGAGTCTGTGCATGCGCAGGATAATTCCTCGGTTTGTCAGGCAAACGCAATCCCCGGCGCAGGAATCCGCGCCCGCCGCAACCCCATCCCCAATAGCCGGCCTTCAGAGTCACTAAACCTATGATGAGGTCTTGGGGGTATGGAGTTCCTGCTTTAGCAGGTCCCCACGCGCGATCTCACTCCGGTGCACCCTCCGCCTGAAGGCGGACAAATGAACTTTAAGCCTCATCGGACCGCCTCGCGATCAACTCCGTACAGGGGACTGAGGCCTTGGGGTATGGAGTTCCTGCTTTAGCAGGTCCCCACGCGCAATGTCACTTCGGTGCCCCCTCCGCCTGAAGCCCAATCCATGCGCGGGACCTCCCCTCGCCTTCCAAGATAGCCATTTTGCCTCTTGCTCTTTCGATGCACGTTTTTAGGATGCTGCCATGGCGAGTAAAGAACCAGATCCGAGCACGTCCCAGCGCGGCTTTGCGGACATTATCGGGATACTCCTGATTGCAGGAGCCCTGCTGCTGTTCGCGTCGCAAATTTCGTTCGACCGGGCCGATGTCCGTATCAATCGAGCGGGGCCCGTCATGCCCATGCACAACTGGATCGGGGGGTTCGGCGCTTACTTGGCAAACGGCTTCTTTTTGTGCTTCGGCGTGGCCGCCTTCGCGCTTCCCTTCTTGTTGGGCTTGTTCGGACTAGGTTATCTCCTGCAAATCCTGACCTACCTTCGCCACCGGTGGTGGGCCGGACTGCTCCTTTTTGTCGCTACCCTCGGTCTCCTGGACCTATACAGCAGCAACCTGAAATCGCTCTGCACGAGCCTGAACGCACCGAGTGCCGGTGGGCTAGCCGGGATGGGGATGAATAGCCTGATCTTCAATAATTTTGGGAAGCCGGGTGCCACCATCTTGTTCGCCTTGATGTATTTCATCGGCCTGGGATTCCTCACTCACTTTAACCTGGGCGAATGGCTCCGCGAGCGGGTCAACCGTGCCACGGAGGCTCAGGAAATCGAACAAGGGTTATCTCCCGAAGAGCGAAAACTCTCTAAACGTAAACGCGAGCTGGAGAAGGAGGCCGCCCGCCTTCGCGACGAAATTGACCAGAAGGAAAAAGCCGAAAAGCCCGAGAAGGGGGGTGCAGCCAAGCCCGCTTCCGCTGGGTTGGGAGCGGATCTTCAACCCGTGCCGGCACCAATGGTCCGAGATCTCAGCGTGCCTCAGCCCCGCACTGGCAAACCTCAGAAGTCCAAGCCGGCCCCTGAACCCATCGAGGAACCCGAGGAGCTGGAAGGCGAAGTCATCAAAGCCAAGGAAATCGCGGCTGCCACCAGCGAGGCCATCCTGGGACGCCCCTTTGGCAGCACCGATTCCGAACCGACTGCAAAAAAGGCGGCCGGGGGAACCCCAGGAGATAGTGTCGGCTCCGACGCCGCGCCGACACCTGCCGTCGCCGGAGCCCCTTCGGCAGCCGGCCCTGATGCCGTCACTTTCAACGACAACTCGGGCGGCGGCCTACGCGCCAAACGCCTGGCTCGCAAGCCCAAGCCCATCGTGGTGGCTTCCGCACCCAAGATCGGTAATTACCAGCTTCCTCCGATGGACGTGCTGAACCACCCCGATCAAAACGTCAAGCCGACCGAGACCAAGGAAGAGCTCATGGCCAATGCGCGCCTCATGCAGAGCACGCTGGCTCAGTTCGACATCGCCGTGGCGATGGGCGACATCACCAAAGGTCCAACCATCACGCGCTATGAGCTCCACCCCGCTCCCGGCGTCAAACTGGAGAAGATTTCGGGCCTCGCCAACAACATCGCCGCAGCTCTCAAGGCCGAACGCATCAATATTCTCGCACCGATTCCCGGCAAGAGTTCCGTAGGTGTCGAGGTGCCCAACGCCATCAAGACCAAGGTGATCATGCGCGATCTGCTGGAGTCCGAGGAATGGCAGCATTCGAAGGCCCGGCTCCCGATTGCGCTCGGCAAAGATGTGTACGGCCACCCGATTGTTGGCGACCTTGCCGACATGCCCCACCTGCTGGTGGCCGGCAGCACCGGCTCAGGCAAATCGGTCTGCATTAATGCCATCATCGCCAGCCTGCTCTACCGGTTTTCGCCCGACCAGCTGCGCTTCGTCATGATCGATCCCAAGGTGGTTGAGCTGCAGCAGTACAACGCGCTGCCACACCTCGTCGTGCCCGTCGTCACCGACCCCAAGAAAGTCGTGCTCGCTCTCCGCTGGGTGGTCAATGAAATGGAGAAGCGCTACCAGATCTTCGCGAAGGTCGGCGTGCGCAACATCAAATCCTTCAACGAGCGTACCAAGGCCGCTCCGGCGCCCAAGCCCGCCGAGCTGGAGCTTCCCCTGACCGCCAAGAAGGAACGGGTCGAGGTGAATTCCGACGGCTTTGCGGTCGAACTGGATGAGGAAATCGTGGTGCCACGCGATGAAGACATCGTGATCCCTGAGAAGCTCAGCTACATTGTGGTGATCATTGACGAGCTGGCCGACCTCATGTTGGTGGCTCCGGCGGATGTCGAAATGGCGATCGCTCGAATCACGCAGATGGCACGCGCCGCCGGCATTCATTGTATCGTCGCCACCCAGCGTCCCAGCGTGGATGTCATCACCGGCGTCATCAAGGCCAACATCCCGGCGCGGATCGCCTTCCAGGTCGCTTCCAAGGTGGATTCCCGCACCATTCTGGACGCCATGGGAGCCGACAAGCTTCTCGGCAAGGGCGACATGATCTTCCTTCCGCCTGGCTCCTCCAAACTGACTCGCGTTCAGGGCGTGCTGATTACCGACCAAGAATTGCAGGGCGTCGTCGACCACATCGCGAAGCAGGGTAAACCCAGCTACGAGATGGATATTCACGCACAACTCCAGAAGCCGGTTCGTGATTTTGACGCCGATGGCGGCAGCGACGAGGATGAGGAATTGATCGAGCAATGCATCGAGGTCATTCGAAGTGAGCAGAAGGCGAGCGTGTCGCTGCTGCAACGAAGGCTGAAGCTGGGCTACGGCCGGGCCGCTCGAATTATGGACGAACTGGAGTCACGAGGGATTGTTGGCCCGAGCCGCGGAGCTGAACCAAGGGATATCCTGATCGACCTGGATGGCACGGGTGCCGACGGCCGCAGCGCCAACCTGCAGAACGACATCGCACAGTAGGAGGGGACGCCAGACTACAATTTTGTAGCGTCGTGCGTCCCCGGACGATTCCCCCGCCCCCCCAGCCCAAAAAAAATCACGTGACACCCACCACTCAAATTCTGTATCACATCCGCGCTCTTTGAAATAGGTCAGCTATCGGCTGATCGTTGAACGTTAAGAGGTGTCAGGGAATCCCGTGAAAGTCGGGAACGGTTGCGCCACTGTAACGGGTTACAAACTCCCAAAGGCCACTGGTTCGTCAGAACTGGGAAGGCGGGAGCGAGGTGAAACCCGGAGTCAGGATATCGACTTCTTATCGCTCGTCCGAATGCTCTCGAAAGAGAGCGCTCACTTCTCCGTCAATGAGAAGGATGAGACTTGACCCCGCCACGTGTGTGGCTGGGAATCGTTGAATACCTTCATTCTCTGATTTGCGGAGGATCGAAGGTTTTTTGCTTTGGATCCTCCCACTGGTCTCGAATTGTCCATAACCCCGCTCCGGCTGTGCCGGAGCTGTGAAAGACCAGTGCTATGACTCGTTCCGTTCCGTTCTGGCTTGCCCTCGCGGCCGGCCTCTTCTCTTCCATCGTCCCCGCCTCGGCCACGCCGTACGCCGATCGAGTGATTGCTTATTCGCAGGGCTCGACCGCCGCCAACGCCTACAACAATCCGAGTTCAGCGCTTGGCGAGCCATCCCGCATCACTCCTGCCGGGCCGACGGATGCGCCAGTCACGCCGTTCAATCCTCCTTGGCCCACCGGCCAGCTGGTATCCATCGGCGCCGGGGGTTCCATCACCTTGGAACTTGGAATCAGTGCCCAAGATGTCGCCTGGAATCCCTACGGCATCGACCTGATCCTGTTCGGAAACAACGGGTTTAAGGTGAACGACTACTCCGTGCCGGAGTCGGAATGGACGACCGATGGCACTCTGTTCACCTTCGACCCAGCCGGAGCTTCCACAGTGTGGGTTAGCGACAACAACCAGGACTACTATGAACTAGTCGTGCCCAGCGGCCTCACCGCTCAAGTCGACAGCCTCTTCCCCACGGATGCCTCGGGAGACTTCTTGAAGCCAGTAAACCCGTCGCTCACCGGTGCGGATTTCGCCGGAAAGAACCTCGCCGGGATCAAAGAACTCTACGCGGGATCTGCAGGTGGAACCGGCTTCGACCTGGCTTGGGCTCGTAAAAGCGATGGAAGCCAAGCAGGTATCGCAAGCGCCCGCTTCGTACGGATCGAAGTCAGCCACGGCAAGATCGAGTTGGATGGGATCGCCGCCGTTCCCGAACCCGCCACCTGGGCTCTCTTCGGCTTGGGACTACTGGGAGCCGCGGGACTCCGCTCCACCGCGAAGCGACACCACCAGCCTTTCGGCTCCACAGGTACGAAACCGCTTTGAATTCGCTGCCAGAAATGTCGCCTACCAAGGCCACTCGAATTCGAGACAACGCGAAGCAACACCACTGCTCGCTGTGTCCGATCGTCCCACCACGACTCCGCGTGCAGGGCCTGACTTTGATCGAGCTCCTGGTGGTGATCGCGCTGATCGGCGTGCTGGCTTCCCTCATGCTGCCATCGCTCGCTCGCGGACGGTCAGCCGCCCAGCGAGTCAGATGCATTAGCAATCTGCATCAGCTTGGGCTGGCAACGCAGCTCTACTGGGACGATCACGAAAGCCTCGCCTTCCGATATCGCGAAGGGAGCACCAACAACGGGGATCTCTACTGGTTCGGCTGGCTTCAGCGAGGCAGTGAAGGGGAACGGCGAGTAGATCATCGGCAAGGGGTGCTCTATCCTTACCTGGCGGGACGGGGCGTGGAAATCTGTCCCAGCCTGAAATACGGCAGCTCCAACTTCAAACTGAAGGCCTCTGGGGCCGCCTACGGCTACGGCTACAACCTGGCCCTCTCCCCAACGCCTAGCAACCCACGAATCCAGGTGCGCAACCTTCCCTGCCCTACGTCGACCACGCTGTTTGCCGACGCCGCCCAGGTAAACGATTTCCAAGCACCCGCCTCGAAAGACAACCCCATGCTCGAGGAGTTCTATTACGTGACGCCTCGCGAAGCGACCGTACACTTCCGACATCAAGCACGTGCCAATGTCGTCTTCGCCGACGGACATGTCGGAACCGAACTTCCCGCCGACGGATCAATCGACCCTCGCCTGCCCGCCGAGGTAGTCGGCCGCTTGCGCGCCGAAGTGCTCATGACGAGGTAGGTCCAGTTGAGCAGTTCCAGAGAAACCTAAGACGGAAGTTTTAACCACGGATTTCTCGGATGACGCGGATGGAAAGAAGAAGGGGGTTTCACTTCCGATCCCTTCAAGATTCTTAATCCGTGGGATCAGCGAAATCCGTGGTTCACCAGTTACTTTCCCTCTCTGCGCTCTTTCCGTCTCTGCGGTGTAAGTGCGCGCAGGCCTGGCTCGGGTTGGGGGGGACCCGTCGTTGGCAGTCACTTAGGACGCTTGTGGTGATACCGTTCGTTGGCAGGCTTCGGCACCTGAGGGATCGGTTCGCAACGCGGAGGGAGACAGGTAACTCCCAGAACTCCTCACGTCGTCTCCTACAAATCTGTCCCCCGCTCAAACACTAGCCCGCTTCGGACGAAGCAGCATCGCCTTCTTGGGCGTGCCCTCCACTTCGACGCTATACGTCTCAACATCAGGATCGTCCTTCAAGGTGTTATGCACGATTCGACGATCGTAGGAATTCATCGGCTCCAACTCGATGACATCCCCCCAGCGCCGCACTTTCTCGGCCGCTTCCTTAGCCTTCTTGATCAGGCCATCGCGCGCTTGGGTGCGATACCCCCCCACATCGACCGTCACCTTAGGCACGGTGTCGTCGCCCTGAAAGAGCATCCGATTGAGCAGATACTGAAGATCGGCCAACGTCTGGCCCTGCCGGCCAATCAGACGTCCAGGGTCATCCGTCTTGACATCCAGAACCAGGCCCTCCTCCAGTTGATGCTCCTCAACGGTGGCATCAAACTCGAGATGGCGAAGCAGGGTTTCCAGGGTTTCTTTGGGAGTGTTCGACATAACGCTCAAGGAGTTGAACTCAGGAAATAGGATTAGGATTTCTTGCGTGCGTTGGTGGAACCACCAGCACCGGGCGGTTTGGTCGGCAGCTGGGCCTGTTGTTTCTCATCCTGAGCTTTGGTCAGCTTCATCTGAAGGATGCTTAACAGGTTCTGAACCGTCCAGTAAAGGGTCAAGCCGGAGGAGAAATTATACAGCATGACCAGGAACATCAGCGGCATGTACTTCATCATGTTCGCCTGCATTGGATCCATCCCTGGAGCGGCCGGAGTTAACCTGGCTTGCCAGAACATGGTCACTCCCATTAGCAGCGGCATGAGGTTGAACGGGAAGTAAATGCCCGGAATCATGAACAACGTGTCGGGCCGGGTGAGATCGCATGCCCAGAGGAAGCTGGCCCCGCGGAGCTCGATGGCGGTTTGGATCATGGCGAAGAATCCGATGAACACCGGCATCTGCAGGAGCACCGGCAAGCATCCGCCGAAGGGGCTGACTTTGTGCTCCTTCCAAAACTCCATCATCTTCTTGTTCAGTTTCGCGGGATCGTCCTTGTACTTGGTCTGGAGAGCTTTCATCTCCGGCTGCAGTGCCTGCATCCGCTTCATGGAGCGCGTGCTGGCCTGGGTCAAGGGCCAGAACAGGAGCTTGATCAGCACCGTAATCACCACAATGGTAAGACCATAGCTGATGCCCAAGCTGTGCAAGCCATTCATGGCGAGCAAGAGAATCTTGGCGAAAAACCCAGAGAAGGATCCGAACAGGACCTGATCGAAGCCCATGACCTGGTCCAAATCGAACTTGAATTGCGCGCCCAACTTGGACAGCGCGTAATATTCCTTCGGTCCCGAATAGATTGAAAACTGCCGCTCCAGGGCATTGTTCGCAGGAATGGTCACGCCCGGATACAGAAACGAAGTCTGGTAGGCAACCGGATGTTTGTTAGCACTAGGCGTCGCCTGGAGCACTTCCGCGGAAGGCGGAGGCAACTTGAGCTCTCTGCCCACCACCGACTGAGCCGGCTCCTTCGGAATCGCCGCCATGGTGAAGAATTGGTTGTGAACCGCCGCCCAGGTCACATTGCTCAAACCATCCTGATACAAAGCTCTGGGTGTTCCAGGAATGCATCCCAGGTAGGCGTTCTTGAACCAAGAGCTGGTGATGTGTTCGACGGCCTGAGCTCGGCCCCAATAGAAGCCAACCTTGGTGCCATCGTCCTGCGCATCCATGGGATAGGCAGTCCCCACCACTACCTCATGCTGGGAAATTGTCTGAGGCTGGGCCGAGCGGTTTTCCAGGCGGAGCGTGCAGGTCATCAGATAGTTCGATGCCAGCTGAAAATCCTTCACCAACACCAGGTCGTTAGCTAACTGCTTCTCCGCACGCACTCCCTGCGACGTTGCCTGCAGGGCGAAAACCCCGTCCCCCAGCAGCGCGGGATCTCCGGATAGCGACATCGCCGCCACCGTCCCCGTTCCGTTGAGGCTCGCTAGTCTGGCCACCGATTTCTCATCCTGTTTATTACAGTCGACCGTCTCGGGATACTTGAACAAGTCCACCGACTTGATACCCCCACCATGAGAGGTGAAGGTGTAGCGAACCAAAGAATTGCTCACCACGACGGTTTGCTCGGGTGACCCCGGCTTTACCACCGCCACCGCGGCGAGGCTGTTGGTGGGGGCGACGGGAAGGGAAATCGCCGAGGGCGAAGCCACCGCCGGAGATGCCTGATTCGTAGCCACTGCCGAAACCGAGGCAACCCGATTGGTAGCGCTCCCTGGGATCGGCGGGTACAGACGGTTGAAAAGCGACGGCCAGGCAAACAGCAGGGCGATCGAAAGGGCGATGACGATGATGGCTTTACGATCCATTTAAATTAAAAGGAAGCGATCGAGGGATCAGAGAGGGTGGTCCTAGCGGGCCGGGAACCCTCAGAGTGCCTGCATCGGCACCCGGCTCCACGTCCTGTCCATGAAAACTGGTCCGGCTCCGGCACGGGATCGTGCCCGCAGTCACCCCAGGGATGACAACGCGCCAGACGACAGAGGGTCAGCCAACAGCCCCGAAGGGCACCGTGCTTCTGCAGCGAATCCAAAGCATAGGCCGAGCACGTCGGTACATACCGGCATCCCAACCCCGTGGGCCCAAATAAGGCCACAAACACGGGAGAGATGACCAACCGATAGCCTCGAACCATCAGGCAAAGACTTTTTGTCAGCAGGTTCATCGCGCCCATCAAATGCCGCTCAGTCTCAATTCGTGATCCGTGCCTGCTTTAAGGCAGCCAAAAAATCCCGCTCCACGTCGGAAAAAGGTTTCCGAGCGCTGGAGGGGCGGGCTACCAAAACGAGCTCCAATGCCTGGGGCAACTCGGCTTGATGCAAACGAAATGACTCGCGCATATACCTTTTCACCCGGTTCCGAACCACGGCGTTGCCAACCTTGCGGCTGACAACCACCCCAAGTCGCGGGGAAAGCCCGCTGGAACTAACGATCCAGTTCAGAACAAGACATCCCAAACTCAGGCGCCGTCCATTCGACTTGATTCGAGCAAACTCCCGGGACTGTTTAATGCGCCGCTCCGCCGGCAGAGCAAACGAGCCGCCTGGAGGAGCGTCAGACATGCAAACGCAGCTTAAACCGGAGACAGCTTCTTCCGTCCCTTGCGACGCCGGCGCGCAATCACCATACGACCGCTTTTAGATGCGCTGCGCGCCCGAAAACCATACTGCCGCTTCCGGCGCCCTTTGGAGGGTTGATACGTGCGTTTCATGTGCTCGAATTGATATCAGTCTATATATAGGTCACCTAACAGTGGTCGTCGACAGTGGTCCGCCCACCCTGCACCGACGACCCCAACCACAGGAAGACAATGCTCCCCGGGATGCAGAACGGGGGAGCCTATCAATGAAAGGGGGGGTGTCAAGCTACCATGCAAAATCAGATTGATTCTCAAAACGGGGTCGACAGACTCAGATCATGTCACGCGACGACTTTGACGCCCTGGTCAAGCGACTCGAGGAGATCTCCCAACGTAACCCATCCGGCTATGTCGTTCGCGTCGTCAGCTTGGTGCTGCTGGCCTACGGTTACCTGGGCTTGGTGCTCCTGCTCTGCATCGCGCTTACCCTGGGGACACTCTATGTGATTGTCACCTTTCACAATGCCGCCGCCATCAAGCTCGGTATCGCCGGGATTTTGATTTTCGGCGGACTGGCCTGGGCCGTCATCCGGGGATTGTGGGTCCGCTTCGAAAAACCAGAAGGAATTCCCATCTCTCGTGAGCAGGCGCCCCGATTGTTCGAGATGCTCGACCACCTTCGCAACACCCTCCAGTGCAGCTCCTTTCACGAAGTTCTGGCGGTGAACGATTACAATGCCGCGGTCATGCAAATCCCCCGCTTGGGGGTCTTTGGTTGGCATCGCAACTACCTCCTATTGGGCCTCCCACTCCTGCAAAGCCTGTCTCCCGATGAATTCAAAGCGGTGTTGGCCCACGAATTCGCTCACTCGTCCAAAGGCCACGGACGCTTCGGAAATTGGCTCTATCGGGTGCGACGCAGCTGGGAAAGGATCTTTGACCATATGGCGAGCCGCGAGGTCAGCGGAGCCGGGGTGCTCCGGGTGTTCGTGCGATGGTTCTGGCCGGTGTTCAATGCCCACGCCTTTGTACTGTCCCGCGTGAATGAGTATGAAGCGGATGCCTGTTCCGTCCGCTTGGCCGGAGCCCAATCGGCCGCCAGTGCGCTCATGCGGCTCCCTGTCGATGCCAGCCTCCTGACGGAAAAATTCTGGCCATCCCTGTATACGAAGGCCAACGACCTCAACACGCCCCCGTCCGACATGGCACAGTCCATCCGCCAGACGATCGCGGCCGGTCCCTCGCCGGAGGATGCCGCCAAGTGGCTGCGGCAGGCCTTCCTCGCCGAAACCAACAATAGCGACACCCACCCCTGCCTTAAAGACCGCCTGCGCGCAATCGGCAGCCTGCCGGAGGGGATCGAACAAGGGATCTTCCCCCAATCCGCTCCCCCCCGGTCGGGCCCCAGCGCAGCCGAAACGTTCCTCGGCGCCCACGAGGCCGTCCTCGAGACAGCCATCAGCCAGGAATGGCAGAAGTTGGTCGAACCCGGCTGGAAAGAGCGACATGCCGAAGTGCAAAAGGCCAGTGAAGAACTCGCCACTCTAGAGACCGTGGCATCGACCGAAGCGGCGGATACCGAAATTCTATGGAAAAAGGCCAATAAGTTGATTCAACTGCACGATGATTCCGTGGCACTACCCGTCGTGGAACAGATTCTAGCGCGGAATCCCGAGCATGCTTCGGCCAATTTCGTTTACGGCAGGCACCACCTGGAGAAGGACGACCCCGCGGGGATCACTTATATGGAAACCGCCATGAAGCAGGATCCCACCGTAACTCCAGAAGCTTGCAATGCGCTTTATGCCCATTTCACGCGAACCGGACAACGCGACCAACTCCGCCCCCTGGAAGAACGGATGGACCAGTTTCAGGAGGAATCTCAAAAGGCCCAAGTGGAGCGATCCAACGTGAAAGAGTCTGATACCTTCGAACCCGCCGACCTCACCGCCGCGCAACTGCAATCCGTTCAATCCATCCTAGAGTCGGAGGCCGACATCGGCTCCGCAGCCGTGGCGAAGAAAAAGGTGTCTCATTTCCCCACCAGTGCGTGCTATGTCATCGCGGTGCGATTGAGAATATCCCAATGGAAGTTCCGCAGCGAGGAGGCTAACCAGAAATTGGCGGCCCGTGTCGCTGAGAAGATCGAGCTACCCGGCCACTTCCTGGTCTTTATCGATGAGAAAGAACTCAAGGCGGTAGCGAAGAAAGTGTTCGCTGTGCCCCAAAACCCGGTCTACACGCGTCCCAAGCTGAAGTAACGGTAACGGTCCATCAACCCCATGCAGTTCCACCTCACCACCCTGCCCGGCGTCTGGCGAATCCCGTTGGATCCCCGTGCTGATGAGCGGGGGCATTTCATCAGAACCTACTGCGAGCAGGAATTCGCCGCCCACGGGCTGAACACCCGCTGGGTGCAATGCAACACCACGCTGACCCGCCAGCGCGGCATGTTGCGCGGGCTCCACTATCAAGCACATCCGCACCCCGAGATCAAATTGATCCGCTGTGTTTCCGGAGCGGTGTTCGATGTCTTGGTGGATGTCCGCCCCAACTCCGCCACCTTCGGCAAGTGGGAAGCTTTCGAGCTGAGGGCGGAACAGCCCGACCAGCTCTACGTTCCTGCCGGCTACGCGCATGGGTTCCAGTGCCTGACTGAGGATGCCGGCCTGTTCTACCAGATGTCTGAGTTCTATGTCCCCGACCTGGCCAGGGGGGTTCGCTGGGACGATCGAAAATTGGCGATCCCATGGCCGATCTCCAATCCGCAGCTTTCATCCCGGGACGCCGGACTACCCGAACTGTCCTCTCTCCAGTCATGACAACGCGCCCCTCCAGTGCCAGTCTTGGCGGCAACTTCGGTCCCGCTTAGCCAACCCCTTCGAAACTCTCATTCCATGCGCATAGCCCTCTTTGCAGCGGACCGCGTCGGACGCGACATCGTCAGCCTCTTCGCCGAACGACAACTCCGCCCCGATCTGCTCGTGCTCGACGCCGCGGACCCTCTAAAGCTGAACACCGAACTCCAAACGATGGCGAAGGCTAAGGTCGTGCTGTTAAGCGACTCCTTGAGCTCAGAGGAAGCCCTCAACACGATCCGCGCTCTCGGACTGGACCTCGGGATCCTCGCGTGGTGGCCCTATCTGCTAAAATCCTCCCTCATCAGCCTGTCCCGCTTAGGGTTTCTCAACTTCCACCCCAGCCTGCTGCCCTATAATCGGGGAAAGCACCCGAATTTTTGGAGCTTGGTCGAAGGCACGCCCTACGGAGTAACGTTGCATTTCATTACGCCCCAGATCGATGCCGGGGAGATCGCGTACCAACGTAGCATCCCGACGGGATGGGAAGACACTGCGAAAACCTTGCACGAGAAGGGGAAACAAACTTTGGTGGAGCTCTTCCGCGATCACTTCGATGAAATCGTATCCGGTCGAATTCCTCGGCGAGCCCAGGATCTGTCCGCCGGCACGTTCCACCTGGGTAAGGAACTGGAGCCCGCTTCTGAGATTGACTTGGATAAGAGTTATTCGGGACGTTCTCTGTTGAATCTGTTGAGGGCCCGTACTTATCCGCCGCATCCCGGGGCGTGGTTCAGCGACGACGGCGAAACGTACGAGGTCAGAATCGAGATTCGAAAACGCACACGATGAGCACCTTTGAAGAGCGCAATCGCGACATGATCGCCAAAATGGGCGAGGACCGGGAGCTTCATGCCCTGACTCGCCAATGGTTCGACGCCACCACGAAACACGAATACTCCTACCACTTTACCTGGATGGGACGCCCCATCATCCAGTTCCCCCAGGATGTGCTCGCGACGCAGGAGATCATCTGGAAGGTGAAGCCGGATCTCATTCTTGAGACCGGGATCGCCCACGGTGGCTCTCTGATTTTCTCCGCCTCCATGCTCGAGCTCATCGGTGGCGATGGACAGGTGCTGGGACTGGACATCGATATTCGCGCCCACAACCGGGTCGAGATCGAGAAGCATCCCATGGCCAAACGGATCACCATGATCCAAGGATCCTCGATCGATCCGCAGATCGCTCAACAAGTCTACGACTTCGCACGCGGCAAGCAGCGCATCTTGGTCATCCTGGATTCCAATCACACCCACGATCATGTTCGCGACGAGCTGAAACTCTACTCCCAACTCGTCACCAAGGATAGCTACCTCCTGGTGTTCGATACCGTCATCGAAGACCTGCAACCTTCGGCCATCGTCGACCGGCCTTGGGGCAAGGGCAACAATCCCAAGACCGCGGTGCGCGAGTTTCTCAAGACCAACAGCCGGTTCATCGTCGACGAAGAGATTCAGAACAAACTCCAGATCACGGTAGCCCCCGAGGGTTATCTCAAGTGTGTGCGGGATTAGGCCATGGAACGTATCCCTGTCTCAGGTCCTTGGATCACGGAAAAAGAGATTCGCTACGTGACCGATGCGGTCACGAACGCCTGGTATTCGCAAGCGAATGTCTACAACGACCGCTTTGAAAAGGCGTTCGCCGCTCACGTCGGCGTTCCCCATGCGATCGCTCTTCCCTCCTGCACTTCCGCCATCCATCTCGCTTTGATGGCGCTGGGTGTCGGGCCAGGCGATGAGGTGATCGTGCCCGACGGAACTTGGATTGCCTCCGCAGCCCCGATCACTTACGTCGGCGCCACCACGGTGTTCGCTGACATCGATGCCCAGAGCTGGTGTCTTTGTCCGAAGTCCTTTGAGTCCTGCATCACGCCACGCACCAAAGCGGTGATTCCGGTGGATCTCTATGGCAACATGGCCGATTGGGATGGGATTCTCGACGTGGCCAAGCGGCATCGAATCGCAGTGATTGAGGATGCCGCTGAGGCTGCCGGAGCCGAGTATCATGGACGCAAAGCGGGCAGCTTTGGCGACGCCGGCGTCTTCAGTTTCCACGGATCCAAAACCCTGACCACAGGCGAAGGGGGCATGCTGGTGACCGCCCGACAGGACATTCGCGACCGCGCACTGTTCCTCCGCGACCATGGACGACCTCCAGGTGATCGAATGTTCTACAACACGGAAGTGGCGTGGAAGTACAAGATGAGCTCCATGCAGGCCGCGTTGGGCCTGGCCCAGGTGGAGCGCATCGAGGAACTGATCGTTCGCAAGCGGGAGATTTTTTCGTGGTACCGCGATGCTCTCGGCGGCATCCCCGGCGTCCAACTCAACCAAGAAGCACCCCAGACGCGCAGCGCCTACTGGATGGTCACCGCAGTGTTAGATCCGTCCCTAGGGCTGCCCAAGGAACAGCTCATGGAGCAGCTGAGCGCCGAAGGCATCGACACCCGACCGTTCTTTCATCCACTCAGCAGCATCCCGGCCTATGCCGCCAGCGCAGAGGCGGAGAAGGCCCGCCAGCGAAATCGGGTGTGCTATCGCATCAGTCCCTACGGCATCAATCTTCCGTCGGGCCTGAACCTGCAGCCCGAGCAAGTGAAGCGCGTGTCCGAAGCCTTCAAAAAAATCCTGAGCCGCTCAGGAACCCACTAACTTGCTTCGATGAAGACTCCTCTCTTTAGCGTTCTGATTCCCACGAAAGGACGAAGTTTCCTCATCCCCAACGCCATTCGGAGCGTCCTGCAACAGACCTTCGAGGACTTCGAGGTCGTTCTCATCGACAATGACGACGGCGACGCCACGCGCCAGGCTGCTGCTGGCTTCACCGATCCACGATTTCGCTACGTGCGTTCCGGCAACCGCTCGATGCCGGACAACTGGGACTTTGCATTCGATCAAGCCAGGGCCGATTACGTTTGTCTGATCGAAGACAAACAGGCGCTGAAGCGCCACGCTCTTGAACGACTCGCCATCGAGGTCGAACGTCACAAGCCTCAATCCGTTCGCTGGCTCAACGATTTCTTCGACGATCTAACTGACACACCCCGAGTCTGGAAGAGCGAAGGAAACAACCAGGCTGAGTTCCGCTCCTCCGACGACATTTTGCGATCGTTCGTCAGCCGTCCGCGGCGTGACTATGTCCGACTGCTGCCCATCCCGCACTTCGGCTGCATTCACCAATCGCTCCTGCGAAAGATCAAGAGCGGGCCTATGGGACGGCTGTGCCCGCCGGTCTCCCCCGATTACACCCTTGCCTTTCTTCAACTGGCTTACGCCGATGCGGTCCTGCATATCCATGAGGCGTTAGTCGTGTTCGTCACCAAAAAGCACAGCAACGGACAAGCGAGCATTCTGAAACTGCCAGCCGCGCAGGCTTTCACCAAGGAACTGGGCGGCAAGGAGAGCATCTATTACGACTGGGTGCCCGTGAAGGCGCGGACGATTCCCGGGAGCATCTATAACGATTACCTGCATGTGCAGGCCCTCGTCAGAGAGCGGCTTTCCAACCACAACCTCTCGTGGCCCATGTATTTTTCCGAGAGCTACCTCGCCATGCAGCTGAGCGTCAGCTTCGGCGCGGATATGACCGTGGAGTTAGCCGAGTGGAATCGCGCCTTTGGTGAGCAACCTAGCGAGGTGCAACAAGCCACCCGTGAGATCATTGGTAAGGAATCGGGGGGCCCCTGGATCAAACGAGCGATCAAAGCGACCGGGAACGCGCTGGGAGTCCCCGCGATGGAACGAACGGTGAAAGCCTTTGTCCGCAAGCGAATCACCAAAGATCCCGCCTGGCAGTTTCCTGACGCGATGTCCTACATCGACGGCGAATACACCGCTCGGCAAGCTGCCCAGCGCGAAGCGCGCTAGCAGCAACTCCGCGCCAACGGCGCATCACCCCGCAGACTGAGGCTCCAGCTCCGGAAAAATCGCCAACGAATCCACAAGGGCTGCAAGGCCGCTCCTTTGGTAGGACGGCGATGTGATTGAATATCATCCGTCGCCATCCGCCCTTCTCAGAAGGCGGTGGCCATTTTCATCACCTGGTTCGCATTTGTAGCACCCATGGGCCGACACGGCCCACACTACAACTAGCGTCGTCCATGTTGGACGTTTTCCCAGCACCTCGAGCGCAGCGGGCCCGACTACAATTTGTGGCGACGCCCAGCCTGTCCCACACTACAATAGTGGAACCGCCATGAACCTCCCAAGACAGCTGCTGATTCGAATCGAGGCCTGGAACATGCGCAGACTGTATCTCCGCGATCTGCGAAAGCTCAGCTTGAGCTCGGCCGATAAGCTCCAGTATATGACCAACCACCTCGCCGATTTTTGGGGGCGCTTTCGTTCCTTCACAACGTCCAGGCCACCCGATATTCGAAGCTCGCTGACGGGGAATTTCTTTGGCAGCATCGAGATGGTGAGTAGGGTGCTGGCGGATGAAATGACTACTCAATCCGAAAGGCTGAAACCATCGGTCACGAGCTCGTGGACAACCTACCTGAAGAGATTCAGGGCCTTGAAGAAGGGGAAGGAGTGGAGCTGGAACTCAGTCGATGAGTGCTATTTAGCTTTCGAGGAATTCAGGAGGGCTTTGACCAGCGAAGCGTAGCTTTTTCTTGGACCAACCAGCCAAAGGTTTAGCCCTGAATCCGGTCGTACCGATTATTCCATACGTACGTATGGAATAATCGGTAGCCCGAGCAAAGCGGGCTATCGGTTGAAATGCTCGCTCTGGTGATTGGCTCCCGAGCTAGGGCTTCATTGTTCCGAAGGCGCGTAGCTGGGCACCGAAGTCTCGCAGACGCAGTTTGCGCCGTTCCCAGGCCAGGCACCCCTGATACCCCTCAGGCAATAGCTCCCTCGGTAGGAACGGATCGCACTGACAGACCGCCAGCCATGCTGCCCGTTCAGCTGCAGCCCACGATCTGCATTGCTCTGCGGCGGCTGCATCTCGCTGAGCGATCTGAGGTTGTTGAGTGAGCACGACCGAATGCTGCTCGTAAAGTTCATTGATCCGCGGAAAATCCCAACTCGTTAGCACAATCTCTGCGTCGGTTTCTCCGGTCGATGGCGAGGCTTCCAGAAGGATCAAAGACTCTACAGCAGCCCGAACCCGGGTTAAGCCAAGGCTGTCCAGGGTTACGGGATCAGGGCTCACCCACACGCTCCGCTGCAACCACCCTAGTTTGGAGTCTCGCAGCCGATCCCTGAGAGTGTTTCGAAGGGAGGTGTGGATGTTAGGAACATCGAAAAGCACCAAGTGCCAGCGTCCCTGCCAAGGTCGATTCCAGCGGGCTTCAGGATCTTCACCGCCCAGAGCACAGGAAACTCCCATCTCTGTGAGTCGAAACGCCGGCTTAAGCCCTTCCGAGTGACGCTCAATCAACTTCCTCCGTTCGAGTTCCGCGAGTTGCCTCATCATTCCGTTCCGATAGGCCCAACCCTCGAATGACTCAAAAACATGCCTGAAGCTTGGGCGCCAAAGCATGTCACAGGCCCACAACATATGGTAAAGCAGCTCCTCCGTTTTCTCCTTCATGAAGAAGGCTATCTTACGACCTGCCCCACTCGGTGGCTAGTCCTATTCAAGAGAACCAGGCGGGGCCAGGCGGGAGGCCGGTCGGTCGAAAGTCACCCCGCGAGCGAGGGACTTTACGGATTATTCCATACGTACGTACGAAATAATCGGGCAGGCGTGACCTAGGGATTTGAGGAGACAAGGAGGGCTCTGGCGGTTTGCCCTTGCTAAGTGGGCGCTGGGCAACGAAACCGGATGCGGTGCCCCCCACACGTGCAGGAACAGAAAACCGAGGGCCAACGGATTATTTAGTACGTACGTATGAAATAATCGGTGGACGGTTTTGGAAATAGGAACGAGCGCCGTCTGGCAAACATTCTCGGTGTGTTCGAATCGGACTGAATGCGTAGACTGGGCAGTCACGCGCCAGAGCGGCGCCACGACTTGCTACGGACGAGCAGAGCGACCATGCACAAAACGACCCCATAGATGGAGGGTTCGGGGATGGGGGTGGCGATGCCTGTGACGTCCACCTCACGGTATGCCGTCCCGCTGTTCTCAAACCCGCTAAAGACGAACTGCAGCCCGGACACATTCTCGGCGAGGTATCCAACTGTTGGGGTTAACTCGACTAACGTGTTGGCGGGATCGTCCAGTCCGGAGGGGTTGTAGGGGGTGATCGTATGGAGGGTGTTGAAGGTCGAAGGCGCAAACACGGTGGCATACTTCACAGAATAGCTCTGACCATCGCGACCATCATCCCAACTCGCAAAGGTACGTATGGCAGAGAGTGAATAGCCCAAGGTGTTGACGCTTGTGTCGAAGGTGAAGGTAAGGGTTACATTGTTCGGCATGACCGTATAGTTGCCGTCACCGCCCAGACCACTCGAACCATAGGTCCCGAACTGTCCGTCACTCAAACGGGAAAGATCCACGGTGTAACCGCTCTCCTCGCGGTAAAAAGCGGCGTCGCCCGACGCCGACCTCGCCGCAGAGGCAAGCTGGGTCTGGAGTAAATCGGTCGCCGAAAGCGTAAGACCACCCGGGATGGAGGCGGTAGCGGAGACATAGTCGGTTTGAACGATCTGGGCTGACGCAGTCAGCGCGGCAGCGCCAAACAAGGCGACGCTCAGACAGCAGCTGAGGCGGGAAGGGTTACCCAGAGCAAAGGGGGGAAGCATCTCGACCGCCGTACGAATAAATAAACTCATGTGTCAAGGACATCGGCCCGGAGGATCGACACTTGAGTGAATTTGCAGGATGACACCGCGAAGCCTAGAACCGGGAGTCGATTGACCACGGATTTCACTTTCGTGACAAGTTCTGCAAGGGTCCGTCCACAGGACGAAGCAGGCCGACAGTTACCGATAGTACAACGCGTTGCTGTAAACGAGGTTCCCGTCTGAGCCCTTGCGAAACTCATGGAAGGAGCGAAGCTTGAAACCTGAGCCAGTCATCATGGTTTGAACTTCCGGGAACAACGCCGATCCCTGATAGCATTCCTGGAACCACACTTCCATGAACACCAGTCGGATACGCTTCAAAGACTTGGTCCCTCCCTGAATCAACAAGCGCTCCGCCCCTTGGATGTCCACCTTCATCAAATCGATGTCGGGCAATGCTTCCTTCTCAAACAGTTCATCCAAGCTGAGAGCAGGCACCCGCACGACCCGTGCTTCGTTCATCTCCTTCTGGAAGACCCCCGCGGCGCTCGAGGCGATGGGGATCAAAGAACTGGATGGCCGATGCTGATTGACGTGGAACTCCAGGGTCCCGGATTGATCGGCTATCGCGGCGGGAATCACCTTCACCCGAGACTCTTCACGATACTTCGCCTGCAAAAGTCCGGACTGGTCAGGATCCGCCTCTACCTGCCAGACACGGTCGGGCTGGAAATAACTCAGCACACTGTCAGTGAACTCACCTTCGAACGCCCCGACATCTAGAAAATGTCGATACGGGAGGACTGGAAACGCACGGAAGAGGCGATGGGCACGCCGCAACTGCGGGTTGAGTCGAAAGAATAGCCTCTTGCCAACCGGCCAACGATCGAGGACCGGAACGCTCTCTGGGGATATCTGCGCCATGCCCCGTTAGTTGTCCACAAAGCAGCGTCCGTGGCAATACGCAGGATTTCTACGCGTGACAATCCACCGACTTCCTGGCACACAGAGCGGGCTATGAAACAGCTGATTATCACCTGCACCGTCCTGCTGAGCATGGCGATGGCACAAGTCGCCTTCGCTGCCGATGAGGCGAAGAAGGAAACCAAAACTGAGGAAAAAAAGAATACCGTGAACACTACCGAAGTCGCCGTGATTAAGACCAGTCTAGGGGAAATGGTCGTCGAGTTCTGGCCTGATGTGGCCCCCAAAACCGTTGAAAACTTCAAGACGCTGGCCAAGAAGGGCTTCTATGACGGCACCTGCTTCCACCGGGTCATCCGCGGATTCATGATCCAGGGCGGAGATCCGCTGACCAAGAAAGACGCCGACATGGCGCGTTGGGGCACCGGCGATCCCGGCTACAAGATCAAGGCCGAGTTCAACGCCAAGAATCACGATCGGGGCGTCCTGTCGATGGCACGCTCCTCGGATCCCGATTCCGCCGGCAGCCAGTTCTTCATCTGTCACGGCAGCCCCTCCCATCTGAACGGCCAATACACGGCGTTCGGAAAGCTCCTCAAGGGCGATGATGTCCTGGAGAAGATCGCCACGGTTCCCACCGTTCCTCGCGATCGTCCCGCGCAGCGCGTGAACGTGGAGAGCATCAAGATCGTGGACGCCAGCACGATCAAGTAATCGTTTTCAATCGAAGCGCGGGCGGGCTGAGGCTCCGCCCGCGCTTTTCTGCTTTATGAACCTCGAACAATTGGCGCAGGCCCTCTGCTCCCTCGGCTGCCCTCCTGAGAAAGCCGCCGAAATGGCGGCTCAGTTGGACAAGCGGGCGCGACAATTGAGCAGCCAAGAACCCCCTCGAACTTACGAGGAGGCTATGATCCATCTGCTCGGCCTCATGCGGCAGGGCTGGGCAGCAAAGGAAAAAGGCTTATGATCAAACCCTGGCCCAGCCGGAACCGCAAACAGGTAGGCGACTTTCGCATCTTCACGGTGCACAGTGATCGCAAGACCTCCCCGCGCACCGGAGAGGAACACGATTTCTTTGTAATCAACACCCGCAATTGGGTGAACATCATCGCCGTCACTCCGGATGATCACCTCGTGATGGTGGAGCAGTTCCGGCACGGATCCGAGACCGTCGAACTGGAAGTCCCAGGCGGGGTCATGGATGCCGAGGATGGATCGCCGCTGATGACAGCCGAACGCGAGCTGCGGGAAGAAACCGGGTATGCGGGAAAGCCACCGAAGCTGCTCGGGGAGATCTTTCCCAACCCGGCCATCATGAACAACCGCTGCTACACGGTGTTCGTGGAGGACTGCCAACTCAAGCATCCGACCGAGCTGGATCCAGGCGAGGATCTCGTCACGCACCTCGTTCCGCTCAAGGAGGTCCCCGACCTCGTTCGCACTGGAAAAATTCGGCACGCGATCGTGGTCGTGGCGCTGTATCACTTTGACTTGGCCCGTCGACGATAAGACCGTCTCCGGATCAGCGAGCTTAGGGGGCCTCTTCCTGGCGGATAAACCGTCGTCTAGCAGTATCGAAAAGGTTCAATGCGAGAGGATCGGCCATAGGCCCACAGAGCCGCTCGCATATCCCCCGCACCTGATGAAATTGCTGATAGGTGATCACACCCAACAGCTTCTCCCGGTTCCACGGACTGACCTGACAGGTGGCGGCAATCAGGGATTTTCCCAAAAATGTGTCGCCAAAGACCTTGAGTGCGCCTCGGACGTGGCGAGTGGCTAGCTTCCGCTCCACTTTGGCGAGCCAGGGATGGTTGTCGTTTCGTCCGAGCATCAGGTGATTAGCATCCACCAAGTCGCGAGGCGTGATCTCTTGATCGGACTTAACCAACAAACGACCTTTTCGCATCACAAAATCCCCAAAGGAATAGGCGGAGATGCGCTCAGCCTCCGCCTTGAGCAGCTCAGACTCTCCCGGGATGGGAGTTGCTGCCGGATAGCTAATGATGAGCCGTTCCTGGAATAGATCCTTAAAGCCACCGCGCCGCTTTGGATGTTGAATCGTCGGGGCAGGGTGTGACTTTCTATGTTGCAGAAACCAGTCCACGAGGGTGTCAACTTCCCGGTCCGGGTTGTAGAGCCAGTCCCAGGAGTTGTGACGCCAACCTTCCAGTTCATCATACCGATGCGGGAAGCCAAGTCGGCGAAGTTCGTCCACCATACGCCTCGACTCATCGACACTGACAAACTCGTCGTCCCGACCATGCACACACCACACCGGCACGTCCGCTAGAGCAGAAAGACCGTGCAGATCGCCCCCGCCACAAATGGGCGCAACCGCTGCCCATTGATCCGGATAGTCCATCGCCAATCGCCACGTAGCGTAGCCTCCCATTGAAAGGCCCGTGAGGTACTGTCGACATGGGTTAGTGCGGTAGTGCGCCTTAACCCAGGATATGGCATCCCAGATATCGGCTTCGCCCGGCCCTTCAAAAGCAAGATCGCCCCGGCCCAGCACGCTCAAGAGAATCACTTCCTGGTTAAACCCCCGCTGAGGAATCTCGTAACAACCCTCGGGAATCATCCGTTCATCGCCATCCATTCCATGGAGGGCGACGATAAGCGGATACTGTTTTCGAGCTGAGTAGCTCGGAGGCACCCAAAGTGCAAACGGTTGTGCCGAATCATCGATCGGCGATGAATAGGTCCGGTGCAGGTAACCCGTGGGAGGGTCGTTCCGGGCGTGCATAGGGAGGCTGGGCCATCAAGCGCTGGCCAGCCGTTCAGCAATGAACTTCTCGAGCTTGAGGGTGTCGGCCACAAAGCTCCGGATCCCTTCCGATGTCTTCTCGGTGGCCATCGCGTCCTCATTGAAAAGGAAGCGAAAACGCTTCTCATCCAAAACCAGTTTGGTTGCGTCGCTCCCCGCGGCGGCGTCAGGAGAAAGCTTACGAACCAACGGGGCCGCGGACTTCTGCAGTTCAGCGAGAAGGTTCGGGCTGATGGTCAGCAGGTCACATCCGGCGAGCTCAACGATTTCCCCGACATTACGGAAGCTGGCGCCCATCACCTCAGTGGCGTGGCCGAATTTCTTGTAATACTGGTAGATCTTCTGAACGGACTGGACGCCAGGATCCTCCGCACCAACGTAGTCCTTGCCGGTTTTGGCTTTGTGCCAATCCAGAATTCTTCCGACGAAGGGTGAGATGAGCCGAACCTTGGCATCGGCGCAAGCGATTGCCTGCGGAAGCGAAAACAGCAGGGTAAGATTACATTGAATCCCCTCTTTCTGGAGCTGTTCAGCGGCCCGAATTCCTTCCCAGGTAGAGGCAATCTTAATGAGCACTCGCTCGCGCGAAATGCCCTGGCGAGCGTAAAGATCGATGAGGTGACGCGATTTCGCTACGATTCCGTCGGCGTCAAAGGACAAGGCAGCGTCTGTCTCGGTGGAGACACGGCCCGGGACGATCTTTAAAATTTCCATCCCAAAAGCAACCAGGAGAGAATCCAAGATCTGACCCACTTTGGCCTCGGTGGAGCCCCCCGCGCCTTTGTGATCCTGCACCGCCTTGTCCACCAAGGGACGATACTCGGGCATCTGGGCGGCCTTGAGGATCAAGGTGGGGTTCGTCGTAGCATCCTGGGGCGCAAACTGCTTCAAGGTGGCGAAGTCACCGGTGTCAGCCACCACCTTGGTCATCTGTTTAAGCTGCTCCAACTGGTTGAGCGAGGAGGACTGGGGCGTTGCAGAGTTCATAGTATGATAATGGGACAGTAGGCCATAAGGATGCACCGATCCCCGATAGGAGCAAATGGGGAGATGAATGCCAATCGGATTCTTGCAAGCATGATTTATGCTAGACGGATCATTGAAGAGCGGCATGCGAAGTGCCGACGGAATACTTGGTCGCTGGGAAGGAAGCTGATGATGTTCAGATGATCTGGTGGTCCATACAACAACTCAAGGCACGCAAGCCGGAGTCGCGCATTGCGGCAGCCGAGAAGCTGGCCGCCTCGGAGAAGCCCGAGGCCATCGAGGCGTTGGCGGAAGCGGCCAATGACTCGGAGGCATC
>JAEUHE010000232.1 GCA_016793885.1 Verrucomicrobiales bacterium | reverse complement strand
AACCCGAACTCCGAAGTGGAAAGAGGGTGGTATTGGTGGAAGGGGTTGATGCAATAAGGGTTGATGCAAAGCAAACCTACCGCTCTCCCTCACCAAACCACCCCGACGGAAATTAACGCGCTCTTTGGCAGAGCCAAGCTCGTTTTGGACGAGACGCCGAAGGCGATAACGCCGTTCGGCGGCTTGGCGAGTCTGATCGCCTTCCTAGGTCGGATCGGATTCGTAGAACAACTCGAATCGGCGATGCCCTTCGCGGCCGCCACCTCCAACAACGCCATCCCCCTAACTCACACGTTCACCGCGTTTCTCATGACGGTGGTAACCGGAGGGCGTCGTTTTGCCCACGCCCAATGGCTGCGGGCCGATCACGCCCTTCATGCCCTCCTTGGGATGGACCGGTTCCCCGGCGATGACACGATCCGCAACTTTTTCCTGCGCTTTAGCCAGTCTCACGTGCAGGCCTTCTACCGACCCTTGTGGAAGTGGACATTGGAGCAGGTGAACATGCCTGCGCGTGGCTTCCATCTGGATCTGGACTCCACTGTCCTCCAACGCTCGGGCAAGCAGGAAGGAGCTGTGAAAGGCTACAACCCGCTGCGGCGCGGACGGGGCAGCCATCATCCTTTGCTGGCGGTGCTGGCCGAAGCCCCCTTCATCCTCCATGGGTGGTTGCGAAGCGGAAACACGGTGGCGGCAGGTGGGGCGGTGGAGTTTCTCAAGGAGGCTCTGGCTTTGCTTCCCGAGTGGATAAAGATCTGGTGTATCAGGGGCGACAGCGGGTTCTTTGAGAAGGATCTCATCGAGTTCCTGGAGGAGCACAAGATGCCCTATATCGTGGTGGCACGGATAAGCCTTCGGACCCGGCAGGGATGTAACGCGGTAAAAGAGTGGAAACAGATCGATGAGAACTTCTCGGTGGCCGAGTTCCAAGCAAAGTTGATGGGATGGAGCAAGACCCTGCGCTTTGTGGTGATCAGGGAGCGGCTACGAGAGAGGAAGGAGACGTCCGGACGCAAACTCTTTGAGATGCCGGGCTATACTTTCCGGGTGTTGGCAACCAATCGAACCGAGGATCCCATGGAGGTGTGGCGGGCTTACAACGGAAGGGGCTGTGTGGAGCAGCGGATCGAGGAACTCAAAGGGGAGTTGGCGGTTCAGGGGTTCTGCCTGAAGCCCTTCTGGGCAACGGAGGCCGCGTTCCTCTCGGTGCTGCTGACCTTCAACCTGCTGAGCTTGTTTCAGCAGGTTACCCGCCCTGGGCAGGCGTATATGCAACCCGCAACCCTGCGCACAGCGGTGTTCCTGGCGGGGGCGGTGCTGGGTTGGGCGGGGCGGGAGGTGGTGGTCAGACTTTCAGCGGCGTGGGGGGGACTCCGGAAGCACAAGCCACTAGTGGAATCAGCTTTGCGATGGCAAAAGCCTACCTCGCCGAAGTTGGATCCCCCCGACGCTTTACTCGCTATCGGGGGATGCACCATCTAGCGATTTTATCCTCTACTTCGGAGTTCGGGTTTAATCACACCCGGGGGCCCCGAAGCAGGGGAACGGATGCCTCACACGAAGCCACAAAGCCACAAAGCTTTTCGGAGGGAAGGGAGACAGACGGTGTTGCCCACGGACCACGCAGACCACACGGAGGAAGACTCGGTTCAGACGGGAAAGGGAACTGGTTTTGCTGGTTCTTCCCTTTTGGCCCGGCCCGGTGCTGCGCGGTTCTGGATCTTCGTGGCTTGGTGTGAATCCTCCGGACACGCTGCGCTCGGGGGGGGATTGTCCGACACGGACAACTCTACAAATTGTAGTGTGGGCCGTGTCGGCCCATCGGGGGGGGCTCGGAGGGAACAGCTGATGTTTTGAAACGCGAAGGACGCAAAGGACGCGATGTCTGCAGGGGGAAAGATCCTGATGTTCTCACACTAAGCCACGAAGCCACAAAGTTCGGGTCTGTTGGAAACTCGTTGGATGCGCAGAAAAGGTGAGCTCAGGTCTTCTCCTTTCTCGGTCATACAATACATTGCGTCCTTTGCGTCCATGGCGGTTCAATGTTCGGTTCCTCGGAGTGGCTGAGGGTGTGCCTGTGGTGAATGCGTCGTCGGAGGGTATGAGGTGGCGTGAAGGAACAGCGGTGTCGTGCCGCCGCGGTCCATAGGGCGGGCATCCATTCCGGGAGTTGGCCAACTGAAACGCGCGCGTTGGTCATGGGAAGGTGGCGAACCAGGTGAATACTTCACGTACACTTGGCACATAGGAGTCCTCATGACTCAGTTTCGCCGGGGCTCCGGGATCCACCAAACTCACACAGCACGCGCCCCGATTGATGAAGCTATCGTAAGCAATCTGCGCATTTGCAAACGGGGCGATGGTATCACCTCGACTATGGATCAGCCTCACCGGGGCCTTGGGGGTCCAATCGTAGTTGTTGTTCTCGAGCATTGCCTGTCGTAGCGGGTTGTTCGGGTTGGTTCGGAAATCCGACTGATAATCCGATCGTAGAATGGCGACCGGATCGGATGGCAGCACGGCCGTGATCTCGGTTTCGTTGTGGTTCCCATCCAGCAACGGCGGCAATAGCCGCCGATACGGTTCGGCCAGGAGTTCTTCGAGGGTGTCCGCCAGTTGATAGATCGGAAGATAGGCCGCCAGGATCATGGCGAATGGATAGGATATCGGATAGTCCGGTTTCGAGAGGAGGGCTTCTGTGGTGACTCCGCCGAGATCGTAGGTCCCGGCGCACGGGGCGGAGGCGGTCACAGCGAATTCGTCAGCATGGGAGGCCTCGAGTTCGCGATGCGTCGCCATGGTGACGTGGCCTCCCTGGGAAAACCCGGCGAGGAAAAGCTTTCCATTCAACGTCACCTTGTTGCTGGCACAGAGAGATTTGCCAGCGCGTAGGGCGTCGATCACACAGGTTGCTTCGCTTCGGGAATAGAGATAGGACTGGTAGCTAGGCGAATCTCCCAGACCGAGATAGTCCGGCACCACTACGGCATAGCCCTGGGTGGCCAGCAAAACTGCCAGATTGTCTCCCGATCCGGGTTGCGAAGGCGCATCGCTTTTCATCGCGATCGTTCCATGCTGCACACTTGCCAAAGGCAACGGGCCGTTGGTTCCCTGGGGAAGAATCAACAGCGCGGACGCCGTGATGGGCAGGCCGAACGGATCAATGGTTTCATAGGTAAACTTGCGGGCGACGGTGGCAAATTTCGGTAGAGCGAAGCCTTTAAATCCCCACAGTTCGAACGCGTTATCCAGAGTGGCCAAGCTGTTCTCGGCTTTCACGAGGTTGCTGAGGAGTTTACCGCGATTGGCCGGTGTAACGGTTTGGGCGTTGACCCGATAGTAGCGGGTTGCTGGAAGGTTGCGGGTGGCGTCTCCCCAATGCGTATGCGGCCAGGGCCAGCGATACCTCGTTGGCGCCGTGCGCCAAGCCCCGCTGGAGACCGAATCGCGAATTTGAACGGTATAGGCCTGGTTGGGTGTCGGATCGGTCCACGTCACGCGAACTCGGTTGGTGGATCGATCGACGGACTGCATGACCACTGGGGTTTGGGCGTTTATCAGCGGGCCAAACAAGGAGAGGGTCAGGCCGATCAGAAGACCGATCGTCGGCCTTAGTTGGTGAGTCGAACGGTCGTTGTTTCGTGTGTTCATGTTTGGGTAGATCCTGAAGCGACGGAATTGCGCTTCTCCTTTACATGCGAAATTGTGTCCGGAGAACGATCATCCTGATAACGGCAGTTGTGACCACGGATTGCTCGGATAACTCGGATGGAACAAGAAAGGCCTCAACCGTATCCGGGCCGGCCAATGGGGCGGGCTAGCCTTTTCCAGAGGCCCGGCTCTCTTGGATCGCCTGATAGAGCCAGGTCTTGGCGTAGGTCCACCAGCGGACGGCGGTTGGCTCGGAGATCCCGAGCACTCGCCCGGCCTCTATAAGGCCCATGCCCCCGTAGTAACGAAGTTTCACCAACTCCGCTTTCTGAGGAGCATGCCGGGCGAACTCGTCGAGCACGTCGTTGACGGCTAAGAGTTCCTCATCCTTCACTGGGGCGACAATCTCCAGTTCATCGACATGGACGCGCTCCTGTCCGCCGCCATGTCGCCGCGCCTGTTTGCGTCGTGCACGGTCGATGAGAATCCGGCGCATGGCCTCTGCAGCGGCGCAAAAGAAATGGGTCCGGTTTTCCCAGGTGGTCTGATCATCCCCACCCAGCCGCAGCCAGGCTTCATGAACGAGCGCGGTGGGCTGCAGGGTTTGCGTTCCGGACTCGCGGGCCATCTTGCTGGCGGCGAGTCGACGGAGTTCATCATAGACCAGCGGCATGAGACGGTTGGCGGCGCTAGCGCCGTCTCCCGTGTCAGCTTGAAGAATCTCCGTTAATTTGCTCATATGCACAGCGCCGTAGCCTAGAACCGATCTGGCCTTACGTAGTCGGGGTCGGGACCGCGGTACGGGGGAGCCTCGGCGGAAGGGGCCACTTTCAGCCAATCAAACTGAAGCTTCCCGATCGCGGGCGCGTGAAAAACCGACGCACCTGCCTCATGGACAGCCAGGAGTCTCTCGCCATCCCGAGCAAATGCCAGCTTGAGTCCATGTTCTTGAAACGAGAGAACCACTTGGCTCGTGGCGGTATCGAAGAGTTTACCCTCGCCTTCGGAGCCGGCGGCGAGCCGTGTGCCATCCGGAGAGAAAGAGAGGGAGGTGTACCGCGTCACCGCGCGTGGCAACACCCGGCGCTGGTGAGTCGAAAGGTCCCACACAAACGCTCCTCCATCGGGCGTAGCGGCGGCAAACCAGCGGTTGTCAGGCGAGAACGCGCATTCTCTGCTTCTCTGGTGAGCGGCAATGCCTTGCCACATCGGAGGGCCCTTCATCGACGGGATCTCCCAAACGCCCATGTCTCCCGGCCCCGTGAATCCAGCAAGCCAGTGTCCATCGTCGGAAAGCTTAATGGTATGAACGTTCTCGGCATGCCGCAGTTCGGCGATCTGCTCCATCTGCGGCAAGCGCCAGATGCGGATTCGGCCTTCCGGCATTGCTGAGTCAGCCAGAGCTTTGCTTGCCAGCGTCGACCCGTCCATGGAAACGTCGAGGAGATATATCTCGGCGGCGTGTGCGTTGCTCAGCACGGACTCAGCTCCCGTTGGCGAACTCAGGAATCGGAGGTTGCCGTCAAAGCCGCCGAGCACGATTCCCCGGCCACCGCCCAGAACTACTCCACTGCTTGGCTCCCCACCGGGAAGCGGGACACTAAAGATACGTTTGAGGGGTTGGGTGCTCCATAGCTCCGCCGACCACGACGTCACATTGTTGGAGGACCCGGACTTGAGTATCCGGCCAAAGCCACTGCCGTCGGCCGCCAACTCGAAGAAGGATGCGGCAGTCAAGCTGATCTGCTCACTTTGGATGGGAGCCTGACTGAGTGGCCAGAGTTTGACCTCTCCGCTGCGGGTGCCGGTGGCCAGCCAATGTCCGTCGGGTGAAAAATCCAGAGAAGTGATCGAATCGGTATGACCTCGCAGCCTTCGCTCGTTGCGCCAGGTCGTCGTATCCCAGAGACGCACCGTCGAGTCGCCGCCGACAGCGGCTAGCCACTTTCTGTCTGGCGAGAAGGCAACGCGCTCCACGAAGTTGGGATGCTCCAGCACTGCGATCCGGGTCCGATCGTCGGCGTTCCAGATCTGTATCCCCTGTTTACCGTCAGGGCTGGCCAGCCATCGTCCATCGCGGGATCGGGTGAGCGCCCAGAGCCCCTCCGCAGCGTCCAGGGCGGCGATCACACCGAGGTTCCGGTGCGTGGCACGCTCCCAGAAGGCGATATGGCCTCTCCGGTCGGCGATCACGAGCCGTTCACCGTCCGGAGAGAAAAGAGCGCGAACGGGAGCGCCCTGCTCCGTGGTAAAACGTTCTTTCGGAGTCTTCCCATCCAAATCCACCAGCACCACCTCGTTGCCTGACGCAATGGCGAGCGTCTGTTCGTCGGGGGACACGTCCAAGGACTCGATTCCGCTTTCAAGGTCGAGGACATGGCCATTCGGCTCGCGCATCGTCGCTTCGGTACCCTGCTCCAGATTCACCTCTAGGATTTTCGAAGCATAACGCCATCCTACACGATAAAACATCCGGTTCCGCTTGGGTGACACGGCCATGACCGGGGAAACCCCTCCAGCCCCGTGGAGGTTCGTGATTACCATGGAGGGCCGACGCGTGTCTAAACTCCACAGTATGGTCCGCCAGTCGGCCTGGCCGGCGGTGAGCAGGGTGGTCGCATTGACAAACCGAAGGCTCCAAATCGGGCTTACATGCCCGGTCAGAGAGTGGTGAGGATCCCCTTCACAAGCATCGGCCAGGTAACGCCACTCCCAGTTTCGCAGATCGGCTTGCTTCCCGCTGGGCAGGTGACGGCGCAGAAGGTTGCGCGCGGCCCCCAGATCATTCTCCGCAAGCGATCGATTGGCCAGATCCATATCCGCCACGTACGCTGTAAGCCGGGTTTGCTGCTCCGCGCGCCGGGCACGGGCTGCCTCCCGGCTAGTAAGCAGGATGCCGATTGCCAGCGCGATTAAGACCGCCAGCGCCGCCCCAAAACCAAACCGGTGCCGGCGGACCGACTTTTGGAATTCGTAAAGCCGGCTGGGGGGACGGGCTAGGATCGGTTCATTCTGGAGATGTCGGTAGAGGTCCGTCGCGAGGGCATCCGCCGTTTCGTAGCGTCGACGACGATCCTTCTCCAGACATTTCATCACGATCCAATCCAGGTCAGTTGAAAGTGACGAGTGATGAGTGATGAGTGGGGACTGGGGCCCGCGCCGCAGGCGCTGGGTAAGTCGCGTGTTGGGGGTGGGAGGCTCGACCTCTCGGATCACCCGTCGCAGTTCGTCAAAGCCGGCTTTCAACAGCTCTTTGGTGTCGAAGGGAGTCGTGCCGGTGAGCAGTTCGTAGAGTAAAACTCCGAGCGAGTAGATGTCGCTGCGCGTGTCGATATCGAGCGTGGTCATCATCGCCTGCTCCGGGCTCATGTAGGCCGGGGTCCCGAGAAACTCCTCCAGGGCAGTGAAGAGCGTTTGATCGGTAAGGCGGCCTTGGGTTGCCTTGGCGATGCCGAAATCGATGATGACCGGAACACCCGGAGCCCCCGGATTGTGAATGGTGACGAGGATGTTGGAAGGCTTGAGATCGCGATGGATGATTCCCTTTTGATGGGCGTGCTGAACCGCCTGACAGACCTGGATGAACAGCGCCAGGCGCTCCGCGAGCGAGAGCTTGTTCTCTTCGCAGAAGGTGGTGATCCGGGTTCCGCGAACCAGTTCCATGACGAAGTAAGGCCGGCCCGTCTTGGTCGCCCCCGCGTCCAAAACCTTGGCGATGTTGGGGTGGTCCATGAGCGCCAATGCCTGGCGTTCCGCCTCAAAGCGGGCGATGACGCTTTTGGTGTCCATGCCCGGTTTCAAAACCTTCACGGCCACGCGTCGTCGGACGGGCTGCTCCTGCTCCGCCAGGTACACCACGCCGCAGCCTCCCTCCCCAATTTTTTGCAGCAGTTTGTAGTGGCCGATGCGGGTGCCGGGAACCTCTTCCGGGCCTGCTTGGACCCCCTTTACATCGAGGGGGTTAAGCTCGCCTGGGCGCAGAGGAGACTCCATGAAATCGGCGAGCTGCAGCTGGGCCTGCAGAAGGGCTTCCAGTCGTTGGCGTAGTTCGGGTTGTCCAGCGCAGGCCCTGTCCAAAAATGCCGCCCGCTCGTCAGGTGCGCATTGAAGCGCTGCTGAGAAGATCGTTTCTTCGCTTTTTGCGTCGTTGTCTGTCACGGCTGTAACAGTTGGTTTCTCCCCTTATATGCGAAAAACCCCGACCGAAACAATCATCCTCGATCAGCCGGAAAATCACCCACTGCGCTCGCGATTGGCGTGGTGAAGGACTCCTAGGAGCCCGGCGTCGCGACGATATGGGGTAGGGAGAGACTCCGTCGAGCCCTGATCGGCCCTAGGGCATCGAATTGCCCCTTGGCTGCGCTATTGCAGTGCCGCTCTGTTCTCTGTTTCATACCTCCCATGGCTATGGACCTGACGCACGTTCGAAAAGATTATGCCGACCGAGGAATGGATCGGGGAGACCTACTCGATGATCCATTCCACCAATTCGAGAAATGGTACCAGGATGCCTGCGATAATCAACTCCTGGAACCCAATGCCATGTCGCTGGCTACCTGCACCGTCGCAGCCCGGCCCTCCTTGCGAACGGTGTTGTTGAAGTTCTTCGATCAGCGCGGGTTCGTGTTTTTTACCAACTTGGAAAGCCGCAAAGCATCCGAGCTGAAGGAGAATCCTCGGGTCTCAGCTCTGTTTCCCTGGATTGCGCTGGAGCGTCAGGTGATCATCTGTGGAACCGTGACGCCGGTCTCCACCGCGGAGTCCCTGGCCTACTTCATGAAACGGCCATTTGGCAGTCAGACCGCGGCCTGGGCATCTCCGCAGAGTCAGGTGCTCACCTCGCGTCAAATGCTGGAGATGAAGTGGGAGGAAATGAAGCGGAAGTATCGCGAAGGGGAAGTTCCATTGCCTTCATTCTGGGGCGGGTTTCGAATTGTGCCTGAGGAAGTGGAGTTTTGGCAGGGCCGCACCAGTCGGCTACACGATCGGTTTCGCTATCGGCGCAGCACTCCCGACGGCGCTTGGGTGGTGGAGCGATTGGCGCCCTAGCACCAGCCACCCCGACTCCGAGTCGGGGTGAGGAAACCCAGTCTGAGTGGTCAGAATGGGCCCACGCGCCACACTCCAGCCGTCAGAATTCCTGCAACAATCCCACCGAAGATCAGCACTCCCAGACAACCTTTCTTGTCTGCTGCCGTGAATCGCTCTGGGTATTGCGCTCTCAGTTCCGATTCCAGCTTATCCACGGCGGACTTGGCTTCCGCCAGCCCACACTTCATATGCTCCCGAAACAGCTTGATGGCCTCGATTTTCTCGCCTCGGAAGAGCAATTCCTTGATCTGAGCGAGCGGGTCTGGGGTGGGTGGAGTGCTCATGAGCAGAAGGGCTAAGCTGAATTCGGAATCTACGCAATGCCAAAACTGGAGATTGTACACCTCGGAACGGCGTATCCCCCGTAAGGAGTTCCGCTTTCAAGCGGAGGTGGCTGCGAGTGGGAGGCAGGCCGGAGGTTTCAATGGGTACATCCTTGTAAACCACCCACATCATTAGAAATGCCGAACAGTTCCCCCACTGAAGTGGGAACTCCGTACGCCGGAGGGGCCGCTCCCTGTACGGAGTTCCGCTTTTAAGCGGAGGTGGCTGCGAATGGGAGAGAGGTTGGAGGTTTCGACAGGTACACCCTCGTAAACCACTCGGATCATTAGAAACGCCGGACGGTTCCCCTGCTAAAGCAGGAACTCCATACGCCGGAGAGTCCACTCCCCGTAAGGAGTTCCGCTTTTAAGCGGAGGTGGCTGCGAATGGGAGAGAGGTTGGAGGTTTCGACGGACACACCCACATAAGCCAATCACATCATTAGAAATGCCGAACAGTTCCCCCACTGAAGTGGGAACTCCGTACGCCGGAGGGGCCGCTCCCCGTATGGAGTTCCGCTTTTAAGCGGAGGTGGCTGCGAATGGGAAAGAAGCTGTAGGTTTCAACGGACACACCCACATAAGCCACTCAGCTCAGTAGAAACGCCGGACGGTTCCCCAACTGAAGTGGGAACTCCGTACGCCGGAGAGTCCACTCCCCGTATGGAGTTCCGCTTTTAACCCAATCCATGCAGTCGTTCAGCACGCGTTTGCTTGATCTTTTTGCGAAATCCTTCGTTGTTCGTCGCTTACGTATTTCGCTCAATACGCTCGCTTCTCACGCCTCGGTTTTCGCAAAAACCTGCTGCGCAACCGCATGCCGCCCTACTGCATGGATTGGGTTTTAAGCGGAGGTGGCTGCGAATGGGAGGCAGGCTGTAGGTTTCAACGGACACACCCGCATAAGCGACTCACCTCAGTAGAAACGCCGGACGGTTCCCCCACTGAAGTGGGAACTCCGTACGCCGGAGGAGTCGCTCGGATCTGAACGCCCATGCTCAATAATTGTCGATTTATGACGATGGTCCGTACTAACTTACATCGACATGAGCGCACCAACTCCCGTTCTTAGCCCTCAGGCCCTGGCAGTTCTACCGCGTCACGTCGCCGTCATCATGGACGGCAACGGACGTTGGGCGAAGGCTCGTAACTTGCCGCGGGTTGAGGGACATCGGCAGGGAGCGGAGTCGGTTCGCGCCATCGTCAAGGTGGCCGGCGAGATTGGGATCAAGTACCTGACCCTCTACGCCTTCTCGGTCGAGAACTGGAATCGCCCCAAGGACGAGGTGGACATGCTCATGAAGTATCTCGCTCGTTACCTCAAGAATGAGGCGGCAGAGTTGCATCGCAGCAACGTGAGGCTCGAAATCATCGGCCAGATCTATCGGCTTCCGGAGGCCGTTCAAGAGCAGCTCAAGAAGACCATTGCGATGCTGTCCCGTAACAACGGGCTGACCCTGGTTCTCGCGCTGAGCTATAGCGGCCGATCCGAGATCGTCAACGCGGTGCGCAGCATCGCGGCGCAGGTGAAGCAGGGTCGGATGGATCCCGAGGAGATCACCGAGCAGACGGTTTCCCAACACCTTTACACCTCCAACATCCCTGATCCTGATCTGCTGGTGCGAACCAGCGGGGAGATGCGGGTGAGCAATTTCCTGCTGTGGCAGATTTCGTATTCGGAGTTCGTGGTGACTCCCACGCTCTGGCCCGATTTCCGAAAAGCTGAATTTTTTGCCGCTCTCGAAGCATATGCGAAGCGGCATCGCCGCTTCGGCACGGTGTGAGCGGAGTCACGGCCCACAGAGCACGCGGACCACACGGAGGAGCAAACCTCTCTGCTGAAGAGGTAGTCATCTTCCCGGTTCTACCCTAGGGTCTTCTCCGCGTGGTCCGCGTGCTACTGGGCCATATCTCAGGTGCCCGTCCCCTTTCGCCATCCCCCGCGCCTGATCAGTTTCGCCGGTTGGCCCGCCACCATCGCGTCAGCCACAGGACATGGAGCCCAAGCAAGAGGATCGCGACCCATTCTTCGATCCGAATGCCGGCCAGTCCGGCCGCAATCCCTTGCTCAAACTTCCAAGTCGGTAGACCGATGCCCAGCAGCCAGGCCGCGCCTAGACTGGGAAAACACCAGACCACGCTGAGCACTCGGTAGCGCACCGCTGGTGGTGTGATGATCGTAGGCTCTTCGAACTCGGTTTCGGAGGGCGGTTCCGGTGGTGAAGGATGGTCCATCGTAGGGGCCGGTCTCAACCGGGGGAGGCTCCGTGGGTGATCCGAGTCAGGGCCGCCACCCCGCCGACCGCGATGATTCCGCCAATCACTTCGCGGGCGGTGGTTCTCTCTCCTTCCAGCCAATGGGCGAACGGGATGATGACCAGAGGTGTCAGTGCCACGATGGGGAGCACCACGCCGGTCCGTTCGGTGGCCAGCGCCCACTGGTAGCAGCTGACTCCGATCACCGGACCGGCCAGGGTATTGGCGAGGACCCACAGACGGATTCGAGCCCGGCTCGGCGGGGCCTGCTGAAGCGACCTGGCAGAGTTGGTCTCGGAGGGCGAGGGCTCTGGAGCGGAGGTGGCGCGCCGGCGCTGCATTTGATAGATGGCGAACACTCCCAAGGAGATCAGCACGCCCCCCCAGGCTCGCTGGTAGGCGGCATCGATGCCATTGAGCGGATGACCGGCGAGGGAGGCGACTTGGCTGGCTTTGCGGCTGAGCACCGCTCCGAAGGATTGTCCTAGCATGGCCAGCAGGCCGAAGAAGATTCCGAGTCCATAACCCGACGACCGTGGGGTCGATCCTGGAGTCGGGGCAACCGCGAAGGCGACTCCCAGCAGCGAGATGATGATGCAAAGGATCTGGGTGGCGCTGAGCGTGGATCCCAGCCAAAAGTATTCGGTGACGGCGGCCGTCGGGGTGGCAAGGCAATGGACCAACAGAATGCAGAGTCGGGAGCCAATTCGGGGCAACGCCTGGAACATGGCCACATCGCCAATCCCGAAACCCAGGATGCCGCTCACAAACAGCCAGGGCAGGGCAGGGCCCTGGAATCCGACCCCGAAGAGATGCGACCACAGCCCCAGAAAGAGCGTCGCCAGCATCATGCGCCAAAAGTTGGCGGTAATTCCCCCCAAGGCCCGTGCCGTTCGCTGGGCGAATAGCGCGGAAAGGGAGAATAGGACGGTCGTTAAGAATGCCGGTAACATCGCGCCGAGTTGTTAGCGGTCCTCGACCCAGCTGTCACGTGAGAACGGAGTCTCGACGCTTCCGGATGGACGTTCTTCGGAGTTGGCTCCACATTGACCGGACGATGCCGCCCGTCATGGGTAGCTGGTTAACTTTATGAATGCACATTTTTTTCGAGGTCTCGTCCTGGCGATTGTTGGTCTGACGGGCGGAGTCGTCTCCGCCGCTGAGCTGGGCATGGTCGCCCCGCCTCTCAAGATTCAGGAGTGGGTCAAAGGAAAGCCGGTGCAGGTCGGCACGCCCGGCGACACGAACATCTATGTGGTGGAGTTCTGGGCCACCTGGTGCGGGCCTTGCCGAGTGACGATCCCGCATCTGACCACCCTTCAAAAGCAATTTGCCTCACGTGGTGTTATCGTCGTAGGGGTTAGCGATGAAGAGGTCGACACGGTGAAGCCCTTCGTCAAGGACATGGGCAGCAAAATGGATTACACCATTGCCGTCGATAAGGATCAGGCTACCACTCAGAGCTACCTGGTCGCCTTTGGAGCTCAGGGGATTCCTCATGCCTTTGTCGTCGGGCGGGATGGCCGGATTCTTTGGGAAGGTCATCCCATGATGGCGCTCGATAAAGTCCTCGAGGAGATCCTGGCCGGAACCTATGACCTCAAGCGGGCTAAGGTGTCCGGTCAATTCATGCGGGACGCACAGCAGTACCATCGCATCGTGGCAACCGTGGGATCCACGCCGGAGGCGGTTCGCCTCGGCAATAAAATCCTGTCGGAAACGAAGGATCACCCCTCCTTGCTCCAGAGTTTTGCCACGATGATTTTGACCGATGCACGCATTCGGAATCGCGACCTGAAGCTCGCGCTGGATGCTGCCCAAGCGGCCTCGCTGGCGGCCACCAACCTCGAGCCCGCCTACCTTCAAACTTACGCCCGAGCCCTGTTCGACAATGGCAAATCCCAAGAGGCCATCGAGATTCAAAGGAAGGCCATCTCACTGACGCAGAATCCAGAGGACAAAAAGTTCCTAGAGAGCGGCCTGCAGGACTATCAAAAGCGGAACGCGGCGGATAAGTAGTGGGGTGATTTGAAGTGGGTGAGGTCAGTGGATCTCGACTTCGTCGAGGGGACAAAAGCGGCAGAGGGCTGCACGACGAAAGAACTATAAGCTTGGTCGGATCGATTCTCGATCAACTCCAAAGTGGGCCGAAATCGGCGCGAAGCGACCTGGAGTGCTGTAGCCCCCTACAGCTTTTCAGGATCCGACGGAGTCGGGATTCTCTGCAGGTGCGGGTGCGCCCTCACCCAGAAACGACCACACCCCACCGCCGCAGCCTTCTCCTCTCTCTAGGCTATACACCCTAAAAACTCTCTGCTAGGTTCCGAACGTTATGCCCATCGATGATATTTTGTTGGAAGCGGAAGATAAGATGATGAAGACCGAGGAGGTCGTGCAGAAGGAATTTGCCGGCGTCCGCACCGGAAAGGCTTCTCCTGGTCTGGTCGAGAACGTGCCGGTCGAGGTGTATGGCTCGCAAATGCGAATCAGGGAACTGGCGAGCATTTCCACGCCCGAATCACGGGTGATTATGATCCAGCCCTGGGACGCCACCACCTTGCACCCCATCGAGAAGGCCATTTCCAAGGCTAATCTGGGTTTGAATCCTTCCGTGGACGGAAAAGTGATTCGGATCGTTCTGCCGGAGTTAAGCACGGAACGTCGCCAGGAGTTTGTCAAAATCGTGCGCAAAATGACCGAGGAGGGCCGGGTAGCGGTTCGCCATGTGCGCCGGGATGCCCTGGAAGCTCTCAAGAAGGAAGGTAAGGCGGGCGGCGTCACCGAGGATCAGGTGGAGGGTGCGGAAAAGGAAGTGCAGAAGTTGACCGATCAGTACACGGCCAAACTAGAGGCGCACCTTGCTCAGAAGGAGAAGGAGATCATGACCGTCTAGCAGGCCGTCGGACTTAGAATGTCACCTCCCCAAGGTCCCCGGCGCGGCTATCGACTGTTTCCAGGGTTTTCTGGCAATCGGCCTGCTAGAACAAAAATCCGGCGGCCGGATTTTTTGGGGATTCCATCTGAGGGATCACTATCGGTCTGTTTTGCCTTCCCTCATCCCACTCCGCTCCCTCTTCGAAGAAGCCCTCGAGCATAGCCTCTTTTTCCGCCGGAATAAGATCTAGCAGCCTGTCGCGACGTTTCCTAAGAGATAACTCAGCACAATCGGGGTTAACAGCCGGACTCGCGTCCGGTGTGGAAAAGTGCGACAGGCTGCTAGCGGGTCTGCGTCTTGGGCGCATCGAACACGAAGATCGTCTCGTTGGTGCGGGCATAGACCAGGCGTTCTCGGGCGAGCCGCTCCACCGTTCGGGGGTCACTCAGGATGGCATCTGTGTGGGCTTTAAGGGTTTTTTTCAACCGTTCCTCGGCCCGGATCTCATTTTCAAGCACCAGAATATCCCGTCGCATCCGCTGGTTTTGCTGGATCAGGGGCAGATACCAGAAAAAAATCATGACACCTGCGGCGACGAAGAGCAGGAACAAAACAAACTTCGTCAGCACGTCCCAGATGTTGGTGACTTTCATTCGGGATAGTAAAACATGGAAGCAAGCCAGCTGAAAAGAGGGATTTGTTTTTCAATTTGCCTTTCATCCTTGGCGATTTGAGCCGATAAACCCGCCGGGATGATCAATGCGATTTTATTACTGCTGGTTCCGGGGCCGACCTGGAAGCGGCTTTCTTCCGCCGACCGCCACCCGGCGCTGGTGTTGCTGCTCTCCCTGGCTCCGATGCTGTTGGCCACCTGCGCCCTCGAGGTTTGGGCGCTTTCAACCTACGGCACCTATGTTGCCAGCCTAGGAAGAAGCCAAACCATACCGCCCACGGTGGCCTTGCGCTACGGAACGACCCATTTCGTCCTGGCCTTCGCCAGCTGCTTCCTGGCCTCGATGTTTGTGGCCAACATCACCCGCGGCATCAGCATTCGAACCACGTTCCGCCAGATTTTTTGCACCCTGACCTACGCCATGTGCCCGGTTTTGTTGGTCCAGATGGCCGATAGCTGGGATTTCCTGAACACTTGGGTGGTGTGCGCCCTGGCTATTCTGGTGGTCTTTATGGTGCTCTACAGCGGTGTTCCTCAGATGATTAAGCCCGATCCCGCCAAGGCCTTCGGTCTCTACTTGGCCGCCTCGGTTATCCTCGGTGTCTGCATCGGCGTGACCCATCTGTTCTCTCAGCTCGTCCTGAACGAAACCCTGTTCAAAGGCGGTTTCGGGCTGGGCGTCTTGGGTTACTAGGAGCAAACACCGCCTGCACAAGAGCCTTGGCCATTGTGAGGTGCGGAAATGGGAGCGGCGCTTGTGCAGGCGGTGTTTGCTCCTAGAAGGCACTGCGTGCGAGGGGGAGACATCTGATTCCCGTCTTCATCCGTGTCATTCGTGAAATCCGTGGTTAATCCATTCTCGGGTTTAGGCTAAGGTCCGATTGCCACCGAGCGAGATCCAGGCTTCTTTGACCCGCCAGCCGGACCGCTCGAGAGCTGCTTGGGCGACCCTTTCGTCCACTCCGGTCAACTCCCGAATGATCCCAATAGCCCGACCCCGAAGTTTCGTGTTCGAGGGATTGAGGTCGATCATCAGGTTGCTCACGACCTTGCCCAGTTTGACCATGCTCAGGGTGGTGAAGAGATTGAGGATCAGCTTGGTGGCGGTTCCGGCTTTAAGCCGAGTGGAGCCGGTCAACAGTTCTGGCCCTAGGTCGACCGCGATAACCCGGTCTGGCCGATGGCCTGGTCGGAACTTGAGATGCGGGTTGAACGCCACCAGGACGGTTTTCGCCCCCCGCTTCCGCGCCTCCGCGAGCGCACCCCACACGAAGGGGGTCCGACCGCTGGCCGCGATGCCGACAACGACGTCTTGGCGGCTCACTCCGCGGTAGTGCATCGCGCGAGCGCCGGCCTCTGGGTCATCTTCCGCGCCTTCAATCGAGGAATGCAGGGCTTGAACTCCGCCTGCCATGACCCCCTGCACCAGGTCGGGAGAGGTTCGAAAGGTAGGCGGGCATTCGCTGGCATCGAGCACTCCCAAACGTCCGCTGGTTCCCGCCCCCACATAGAAGAGGCGGCCGCCGCCCTGGAAGGCTTTTATAATCAAACGAATGGTCCGTTCGATCTCCCGACGGTGTTTACCAATGCGGCGAGCTATCCGGCCATCCTCGCTCAGGAACAGGTCGATGGCTGTATCCAAGGGCAGGCGATCGAGATTCTGAGTCTGCGGATTGCGTCTTTCAGTGGGGGAAATGGCGGTCGCTAGAGGGATGATGCTAGGCGGGGCTGCAAGTGGTTTCTGGCCGCGAGGCGGGGACTTGCGGGTTGAAGGTCGCGCCGTCGCGGTCGGAACCGGTGGCTCTGTGGGCGCGGCTTTGGCCAGGCGCAAGGCTCCCGTGACGCTTTCCTCCCGCAGGGGGCTAACGACGGCTGCCTTCCAGCCTTCCTGGATTCGTTTACGGACGTCGGCCGCAAAAGCGGGTTGTTTGAGCAGGACGCTGCCAGCGAGCACGAATTGGACAACCTGAGAGGGGCGGGCCACTTTGGAGGCGCAGAGCAGCGCATCCTTGGCTAGGCTCGCCGCGGCCCCTTCCAGCACATCCTTCGCAATCCGGTCCCCTCCTTTGGCCGCCTCGAAGACCTGCATGGCCAGCGCTGCGATTTGGTCCTTGCCGGCGTCTCTGACCCAATCGATCAGATCCTCCGGTCCGTTCAGCGCCAAAGCTCTCAGGATGCGTTTGCCCAGCAGCGACCACTCTTGATCGCGATCCAGATAGTAAACGACGGCCTTGAGGGCGCGGAGGCCTATCTCATAGGCGCTGCCCTTGTCTCCCAGAATGTGACCCCAGCCCCCGATCTTTAGCATCGGCCCCCCGGGCTTTCGGGCCACGCAGCAGGATCCGGTGCCGCTGAGGATCAAGACTTGGGGGGGAGACTTTGATTCGACGCTGGGACCCAGCGTCGGGGCGGCGGCGAGGGCGGTTTCGAGATCATTGCAGGCAGTGCAGGGCACGTTGGGCCAGACGATCGCCGCCAGGCGGCGGATTCGGTCGAAGTCAGCCGGGGTGCGGGCGCCCGCGATGCCAATCGCGAGGGCCTTCGGAGCAGGCAGCGAATTCCCGGCGGATCGAAACACGTGGAGCAGCTGGGCATCGGAGCTGAGTTTCAAATTGGCGGCTCCCCCCTTCCAGCTGCGGCGTTCACCCGTATCGGCGCACTCCGCCAGCGCGGTGGATTTGGTGCCGCCGCATTCGATGCCGATCCAGTGTCGGCCGCCCTTCGATGTCGCTGCTATCGCCATGTCCCGCGATCCTTCGTCATGAGGGCGCATTTTTCAAAGCTGAAATCGTCCAGTTGATAGGGGTAGGAATGCGGGATTGACCGCACCCCTCCCTCCAAACCGGACTGGCGGATTTCCCGCATCCGGCTTACCAGTCAGTAGGGTCCACAGTGGGGCTGAAGCCTATTGAGTCGGGTATCCTGCCAAACTGAATA